>JAUYJC010000331.1 GCA_030688735.1 Deltaproteobacteria bacterium | reverse complement strand
GTAAACGCCCTTGCCGGAGTAGGGCTAGCAATTCCATCGGGCCGTAGCATAAAGCGAACTTTGCAGCCTCGTTACACGAACCACGCCAAGAACCGGCCAGGGTGGTCAAGCGGGCGCCGACCTTATGCGAAGACGGGGAAGGCCAGAGGGGGCGATGGAGCAACGACCGAAAGAAGTCGCCTAGCCGCCGGGGTACGGAAGATGGCACGAAGGGAAAAGACAGGCAACTTAAATTAGGGACCTTCTCGGCTCCAGCCCTGAGCAGACCGACGGGCAAAGACCCGCCGGATAAAACATAAACCGGCGGGAGGGGCAGAGAAGCTCGCATGAGGTAATAGTAAGCGATGATCCGGTGGGACAACATAACCCGCTGGGGAGCCAAGGACCTCTGGACTGGATGGTCTCTGTAAGAAAGAGAGAGTTCCGCTTGGACGAAAGTCCCTTGACGGATAAAGGCTCTCTTTGGAGACAGGGGCTTTAGCCGCGTATAAGTCCACGGTGTCTGAGGGAATGCGGGTTTGACGCTTAAGCTCGCCATGGTGGATGAAGGTCGCGGTTGAATTCCAGTTTGAAGCCGTACTGGGGAAAACCCGCTGTACGGAATTTTAGAGAGGGAGGAGGAAACGTGCTGATGATCTGGTGGCCATTTGCCCCGAAGCTCGAAAGGGCGGATACATTGGAAGTCACTGATCTGCACAGCGGCGCGCCTCCTCTCTACTCGGCGCCTTCGTGGTGAATCCGACTTTTCTCATTTTGGTTGCAGCTCTGCCGCGCCGGGTCATTCCGTCGTGGTTTTCAGACTCGTCTCTCGACCGAAGAGTCGGGGAACACCGGAGGGCAGTAGAAATTTCACAAGCCGGTAGCCGAGCAAAACCGCGAGCACCGCGCCGTACTGTACCGGGCGGCGGATATCGGCTTTGACCAGCCAGTAAAAATGAATCACGCCGGCGATTGCCACGACATAAACTAAGCGGTGGAGTTGCTGCCAGCGTTTGCCGAGGCGGCGGATCATTTTGGCCGTCGAGGTGATCGCCAACGGAATCATCAGCACGAAACCGGTGAAACCCACCGTGACATAGGGCCGCTTGAGGATATCCTTGGCGATGCGGTCGAAGTCGAAGAAGTGATCTAAGACGAGAAAGGTCGAAAAATGCAGCAAGGCGTAGAAGAAAGCAAAGAGCCCCAACATTCGCCGCAACTTAATCAGCTCATTCCAGCCTGAGATCCTCCTTAGCGGGGATACACCGAGAGTGACGAGCAGAATAATAAGCGTCCACGAACCGGTGAAGCGCGTAATCGTTTCGATGGGGTTGGCGCCCAGATCGCCCTGATATCCGTTGTACAGAAGCTGGCCGAACGGAACGAGACAAGCCCCGAATGCCGCGATTCGAATCCACAAGAAGTTTTTCACCGCTGGCTCTCGATTTTAGTAGAGTTTCTTCAAGTCCATCCCCTTGTACAGGCTGGCGACCTGTTCGCCGTAGCCATTGAACATCAGCGTTTTGCGGCGCAGAAATTCGCCGATGCGCCGCTCGGTCGCCTGGCTCCAGCGCGGATGATCGACTTCGGGATTGACGTTGGAATAAAATCCGTACTCGTGCGGCGTCTGTAAGCTCCATGCCGTGGGTGGCTGTTTCTCGACGAAGCGGACCTTGACGATGGACTTGATGCTCTTGAAGCCGTACTTCCACGGCACCACCAGGCGCACCGGAGCGCCGTTCTGCGACGGCAGCACTTCGCCGTAGAGGCCGACCGACAAAATAGCCAGCGGATGCATCGCCTCGTCCATCCGCAACCCTTCGACATAGGGCCAATCGAGCGCGTTGCCGAAAATGCTTTTCTGCTGGCCGGGCATGCGTTTGGGGTCATAGAGCGTCACAAACTGGATGAACTTGGCGTTGCCGGTGGGCTCCACCTGATTGATCAGCGCGCTCAAGGGAAAACCGATCCAGGGTATGACCATCGACCAGGCCTCGACGCAGCGCAGGCGATAAATGCGCTCTTCGAGGGGGGCGAGCTTCATGATGTCATCGATGTCGTAGGTCTTGGGTTTCTTGACCTCGCCTTCGACCGCGACGGTCCAGGGCCGAGTGGTTAAATATTTGGCGTTTTGCGCCGGGTCGCCTTTGTCGACGCCCAGCTCGTAGAAGTTGTTGTAGCTGGTGATGTCCTTGAGTGAATTTTGTTTTTCGGTGGTGCTGTAAGAACTGTTCTTGACGTCCGGCAGCTTTGCCAGCGCGTAGGCTTTCGCGGGCGGTTGAAAGAGCTCGAAGCCGGCGAGCGCCGCGCCGGCGGTCAAAGTCGTAGCCGACGCCGACTTGATGAACTGGCGCCGGTTCAGATAAAGCTCCGGCGGGGTTATCTCGGATGACTTTATGTCGTTCGGTTTCTTAATCAACATGGAACCTCCTGCTCAGCGTGACTGCTGTATTGTCCCATCTGAAAAGTTTTTGTCAAACCTACTTGGCGAGCAATTTTTTGATCGTCGATTCGGTCTTGGGGTAGGCGCCCTCGCCGATATGCCCGTAGCGGAGTACTCCTCTCTTGTCGATCAGCAGAGTCGTTGGCCACGCCCGGATGCCGTATCGTTTCCAAATGTCGAAGTTGTTGTCTTGCACGACCGGATAGCGAACTTGCAATTTGTCTAGGGCAGCCTTGACCTTGTCCAAGGATTTCTCCCAGAAGAATTCCGGGCTATGAACTCCGACGATTGTAAAGCCCTGCTTTTCGTATCTGTCATACCAGCCCCCGCAACTGCGGGATGACGTTTTTGCAATTGATTCAGCCGTAGGTCCAGAACTCCACCAATACGACCTGGTTCTTCAAATCGTTCAATGTCAGTGGCTTGCTATTGATCCACGGACCGCCGGCAATTTCCGGAGCGGGGCTGCCGATGTTGAACGCATGACCATCAGCGAGCGATAGCGCCAAGTTCATCAAGGCTGCGGCTAGCAAGAGCGGCATAAGCATTCGCGTTCAGGCCATTTCAACGGACTCGTTTTGGCCATTTTACAATAATCACTGAGTTAGATGACGGCAGGGCGGATTTGGATGCGGATCCCTCGCCTCACCTCTAAACTGCCGGATATCGACTAAAGTTCCCGGCAACGGGAGTACGAGCGTCAATTATCATCGGAATGGGCAGGGGGAGTGGCTTATCCCCGCTGGGTCACGGGCTAGTGGACTGACTGGACACCGGTTGTCGGCCCGGAGAAATCGCTATCTAAGTTCACCGCTTTGGGCGAATTTCTAAGAAATTCAATCAACGCGAGCCGGGCTAATCGTCGGCCATCATTGTCGTTTTCCGCAAATTCAAATGCGAGCTCGCCGGCGGCGGCGATAAGCTCTCGAATCGAAACTGCAATCTCGCTTTTATGATCCATCATGTTCCCTGGTCCTGTCATGACTTACACTCGTTAGACGATCCATTTCGAAAAAGGTTGGGAAAAAATATGTGCAGGCCAAAAAAAGGTAATTAGAACGCCGAGATATTTCTCACCGGCGATTACTCGGATTGCCGCAAAAACGGCGCTTCTGCTTCGACTTTTTGAAACAGACCCATTTGTTTCGCACGGCTGTATTCCGCCTGAGTGATGTAACCGACGCTCGCCAGGCCCCCCAGAATGACGTTGCGCCGATAGAGTACGCCTTTTTGCCGTGAATCCCGCGGACTCGGCAGCAGGGCCGCCAGGGTTGCCGCTTCGAGGATGTCGAGGCTAGCGGCCGATTTGCCGAAGTAATGGCGCGCCGCCGCCTCGGCGCCGTAAATGTTTCGCCCCCACTCGACGACGTTTAAGTAGATTTCAAAAATTCGCCGCTTCGGCAGCGCCTGTTCGAGCTGCCAGGCGATGACGATCTCTTTAATCTTGCGCAGAGGATTTTTTGACGGACTGAGATAAAGGTTTTTCGCGAGCTGCATGGTAATTGTGCTGCCCCCGCGTTTGAAGCTGCCGGTCTCCCAATCCTTCTTCAGGGCTTCTTTGAGTTCGTTCATATCGACCCCCTTGTGACTGAAGAACGCCGCGTCTTCGCCGAGCACAATCGCTTTCTTCAAATGTTCGGAGATCGCCCCGTAGGAAACCCAGATTTGCTGGCGCCCGGCACGAATGTTTTTTTGCCGGTATTCCTCGGCGCGCAGCTCCATCAGCGCCGTGCTCTTGGGATTTCTCTGCTTGAGAACGGCGACGTCCGGGAGCGATAGGTAAAGATAAAGCAGTCCTCCTACGAGCGTTGTCAAAATCAGGCTGCTAAAGAAAACTTTTCTCATAGGTGGCCAAAATCCTCAGGGCTTTCCGAGTCATCGACGATACCGGATAACCGTCAAGGGAAGACGGAGAAATCCAACGCCAGTTCGGGCCGGGCCGGGACAATTCAGTGTCAATCCGAACATCAAAAAGATAAAGCGGCGATCGAACCCTTCGATTCGTGATGCTATGGCGGAATTCGCCGATATGCAGGTCGGACTTGAGAGTGCCGTCCAATTCGCGCAGGTGTCGTTTTAGGCAGGCGCGCGCGCTCTTGTGTCCGCGGATCTCGCCTCCCGGCAGTTCCCAAAGCCCGGCAAGGATGCCATCGGCGGCTCGGCGGCGCAAAAGAATTTTACCCCGGCGGCGCACGACGGCCAGCGGCCAGGTCACCGCTTTGACGCCGGTGTATTTCTTCGCGGTGGTCGCCATGCGGCCATCGCCGTTTTGTGCGGCGCAATCGCGCCGAAGCGGGCATTTAGGACAGCGCGGATTCTTCGGAGTGCAGATCGTTGCGCCGAGCTCCATCAAGCCTTGATTGAAATGGCCGGGCCGCGAGCGTGAAACCAGATCCGCAGCGGCGGAGCGCAGCTTTTTTTCGCCGGTTAAATTGAAAAGCCTACCGAGGACGCGACGCGCATTGCCGTCGATGGCCGGATAGGGTTTCTGAAAGGCGATGCTCATCAGCGCGCCGGCGGTGTAATCGCCGACACCCGGAAGGGCGAGGAGATCATCGTAATTGGCGGGGAGATGGCCGGCGTACCGTCGAACCAGAATCCGGGCGGCAAGTTTGAGATTGCGCGCGCGCCGATAGTAGCCGAGACCGGACCACAGCGCCAAGACCTTTTTGAGCGGCGCGCGGGCGAGGGCGTCGACCGTGGGGAAAGTATCGAGGAAGCGTTCGTAGTAGGGGACTACGGTTGCCACTTGGGTCTGCTGCAGCATGGTCTCGGCAATCCAGATAGCGTAAGGATCGCCGGTGCGACGCCAGGGAAGGTCGCGGCGATTTTGGTCATACCAGCGGAGCAGCTTGCGTCGAATGGAAGAAAGATTCTTATGGCGCATCAATCGAAAACGAAGCCACTTCGCGGGCGGGGTTTTGACCCCGCCCTTGACCAAAGGGGGTGCTCGCCCCCTTTGGAAACCCCACAATATAGTGCCCGCCTGAAGAGGCGGGGTTTACATAGAATGAAGTTCGACAAGAAATCGGCTATAAACGGCAGTCTAAACTAAAACGCCCCATAAGGAAATAATGACTTCGCCATGTTGCCGATCCTGTTGGGTATCTTGACTTCGCTTTGCTTCGCTGTCGCCAGCCTGCTGGCCCAGCGCGGCTATTATCTGTCGCCGGCGCCGTGGGGGGCGTGGATCACCATCGCCGGCAACGCCCTGTTCCTGTTGGCGGCGCATTTCGCCCTCAGTGCCGATACCCGGTTCTGGGTCCCCGAAAATCTGCTCTTCGTTGCGGTGGGCTTGTTCGTGCCCGGAGCGACCCGGGTGTTGAGCTTTCGCGGCATTCGCACCATGGGGAGCTCGATTACTTCGACCATCATTAACACCACGCCGATGTTTTCGACCCTGCTCGCCATTCTCATCCTGGGCGAGCGGCCGGGTCCAACGGTGCTCGGTGGCGTGGTCCTGACAGTCCTCGGTTTGATTACCGTTTCGTGGATCGGCGAGCAGACTTTCTACAAGAAAATCGAGCTTGTTTATCCGTTCCTCTGCGCCTTGATCTTCTCGCTTAAGGATATCACGGTGCGCTGGGGACTGGGCGGCGGTGGCGGACAGCCGATCTTTGCCGCGGGCATTGCCGCGTTGACTTCGACTGTCGAAATATTTCTAATCACCCGCTTGATCCACGGTGAAAGATTTTCACTGCCGCCGCGCCGCGTGTCCCTATGGTTTCTAGCGTCCGGATTATTCACCGGCGGCGCTTTCCTGTTCATGTACCTGGCCTTCAGCATGGAGAAGGTTTCCATCGTCTCGCCGCTGATCAACAGCTACGCGGTCTTTGTGCTGATGTTGACGCCGCTCATGGCGCGGCGGATCGAGAGCGTGACCTGGCGCAAGATTGCCGGCGCGGCGATGGTCGTGGGCGGAATTTTCCTGCTCTCGCTGGGTAAGGAGTAAGGGGCCGAGGATAGAGGATTGAAGAGGGCGCTTGACGGCTTACGATCCTCTATCCTCCATCTTCCATCCTCGATTGAATCCCGTACGGCTAGTCTTTTTCTTTGATCTGCTGGGTCAGATAGTTTTGATAACCGATTTCCTCTATCTGGTGCAATTGGGTTTCGATCCAGTCGACATGTTCCTCCTCGTCGACAAGAATATCCTCCAAAAGCTCGCGCGAGGCATCGTCCGCCGTTTCGACGCAGGTTTTGATGCCGTCGTGCAGGACGACCAGGGCGGCTACTTCCAAGGCGAGGTCGTTATCGAGTTGTTGTTTTACGTCGGGGCCGATCGTGATCTTGTCGTAGGCGGAAATATTCGGCGTGCCTTCGAGAAATAGAATGCGCTCGATGATCCGATCCGCGTGATGCATTTCCTCGAGCGATTCCTTGCGAATCAAGTTGCGCAGGCGATCGTAGCCCCAATTTTCGCACATCTTGGCATGGATGAAGTACTGGTTGATCCCCGTTAGCTCTTTGCGCAGGACTTGGTTGAGCACGTCAACGACCTTCTGGTTTCCCTTCATGGCGATACTCCTTTGTTTTGGTTCGGCCCTCTTTGGTCGTGCGCGGAGCGCGTGCGACCCATTAACTGGGTTAACGCCCGGTCCCCCCGACCGTTATGGACAAGCTGGAACCGCCATCGCTCTTGGTGGCCATGACGACGACGGTCTGGTTCTCCTTTGTATAGGTAAGCATGCCGCCTTTGGAAGTCAGCTCGATATTGGGCTGCCATCCGCGGTTCGGCATTTCTTTCTTGTAGAATTCGACGATTTTCTCGGGTTGCAGATTGCCTTGGAACGAAGCTTGAGCTCCGCCGAATCCCGCCAGCGAAAGCTGCATTCCCTTCGCTTGGGATTTCGTCATGGCATTGGGAATCGGGACTTTTACACCGGCTACGGTTTCCTCGTAGCTGTTGCTGCAGCCGGCAACGATCAAGGTCAAGCCAATTAAACCGATGAGTGGAGAACGGTGTAAAATTAAACGGGCATTAAAACGAGTCATCATGTTCGCTCACTCTACTCCCTATCTCAATCGGGCAGGTTGATCAATGGAACCGATAGTTGGCATCGCCGTAGTGCACGGTGGCTTTGGACCTATGAAGTAGACTCCGGCGCGGTGGGCAGCCCCAAAAAAAACCACAGCACCAGCACCAGAACGCCGAGAAATTCAGGCAGCGAGGGTGAGATATGCATGAGCACCCCCCCGAACATGCCGCCGAGGGAAGACCCGAGGAAACCGAAAAAGCTGTAAACTCCAGTGGCCGTGCCGCGCCCGCCCGCGGGTATTCTTTGAGTGAGAAATGCCGGCAACATCGGTTGATAAAGGCTGTAGCCGAAAAAGAACGCCGCGCCGCTGATGTACAGTAGAAAGTCGTATTGCGCGCCGAACAGGTAAATGACATAACCGGCGGTGGCGGTCAGCCAACCGATCAGGATGGGCAGCCGGAAACTGCGCTTCTTCTCCGCTCGGCGCATGTAGGGAAAGACGAAAATGACGCTGGGCAAGAAGATGATGAGATAAACTTTCCACAGGTCCGCTTTGCCGAGTCCCAACTCCGTCCAACTGAGTGGGTAGGTAAAAAAGAAAAGATTGAGCGCGAAGGACAGCGCAAAGGTCGCGATAAAAATCCCGCGCAATTGTCCATGGAGCAGGATCGGCTTGAAAGCCATCGCGGGTTCTTGGTCGGCGTTTTTCTTTTCTTTCGGAAACGATGTGACGGTGAGGGCCATCGCCAGGAAACCGAGCGCCGCCAGGACATAGAACAGACCGCTCAAACCAAGACTCGCCGCCAGCAGCGGACCGCCCAGGATACCAAGGATAAATGAGGAACCGATGGCGATGCCGGTGATCGTGAACGCCTGGGTCCGCACCGTCGGGCGCGTGAAATCCGCGAGGGCGGCCAGCGCCACGGAGCCCACCGCGCCGACGCCCTGGAGCGCGCGCGCTAAGATCAGTTGATAAATATTCTGTGCTAGGCCGCAGCCGACGCTTGCCAGTGCAAAAAGCGCAAGCCCGATCACTAGAACCGGCCGTCGCCCCCAGCGATCGCTGGCCCAGCCCAAAGGAATCTGCAGGACGCTCTGCGTCAGCGCATAAATTCCAAAGGCCACTCCGGCCAGTGCGGCGTTCGCGCCCGGGTATTGAACGGCATACACGCTGAAGATGGGGAGCATGAGAAAAATACCGAGCAAACGTAACGCGGAAATTAGACTCACAACGATGATCGGCGCGATCTCGGACCGCGTAAAAGAGTGTTGACTGTCAACCAAGGTGCGTAGTGATCTCCCTAATCTCCCTTGTTCGTTGGGGTGCGATCCAATTTACATGCTTCGGCCAAAATGGGAAGGGGGCCCTGGCCCCGTCCTGGGCAAATCCCCGTTAATTGCGAGCCGCCAAAGGGTTCTCCGCCTGCTTTAGAGCGAACTCAAACGCCGGGCTGGCCTCGCCCATGTACAGGGTCCGGTGCGGGAATGGAATTTCGATTTTTTCCGCGTCGAAGGCTTTTTTTAGCCTGCGCCGGTACTCCCGCCCGACCGTCCACTGCTGCAGGGGCAGTGTCTTCAATCTGGCCTTAATGTTGACTGCCGAGTCGGCGAATTCGTCGACCCCGAAAATTTCAATGGGCTCAATCATCATCGATCCGTACGTCGATTCCGCGCGCATCTCCTCCGCGACCCGGCGCATGACGTCGACGACGCGGTCCGTATCTTCCTTGTAAGCCACGCCAACGTCGATGAGATAGGCCGACCACTCCTTGGTCATGTTCGACAGCATGGTGATGGAGCCGTTGGGAAAGACGTGGACGACGGCGGACAGATCGCGCAGGACAATCGTGCGAAAGCTGATCGATTCCACCAGTCCTCCGGTGCCGTTGATAATGGCGACATCGCCGACCCGGACCTGGTTCTCGAGAATCAGAAAGAAACCGCTCACGAGATCGCGCACCAAGTTTTGCGCGCCGAAGCCGACGGCGAGACCCACGACGCCGGCGCTGGCAAGGATTGGGCCGATATTGACGCCCAGCTGTCCCAGGGAGGTCAGCACGACCACAAACCAAATAAGCCCGACCGCGATGGTCCAGATGACGCCCACCAAGGTCCGTATTCTTTTGGTCGCTGCGCCGGGCACCCGCTCCGTGGCCTCGGCGGCGCGCACCAAGAGTCCCTCCAGCCGGTTGACGGCGATCCGCAGAAGTCTCACTCCGACGTATCCGGCGATCACTATCAATACGATATGCAGCGTTGATTGTGTGATACCGATCCCGATGTCAACGAGTTTCGGCATAGATTTGTCAATCCAGTTTTCCAACATTTCTGCTCCCTCCTTTTAGTCGATATGCCATAAGGGTTGGCAGGCAACGCGCTGTCTTTTAGCGCAAAGTCCACCACTCCTATTTAATACACATTAAAATTGCCGTCGAAGCAATTTCAAATTGGAGTTCTTCTGGGTTTCCTGTGAAGAGCTATTCACCACAGAGTGCGCTAGAGGAACTGCAAAGACGTTTGCCAGTGATTCCTGGGCAGCATGAGAGAAAAGATCCGAGCGACGAGGGCCGCCCCGGTGAAGAGATTATCCGTAAATGCCTGGAGTGGCTACTTGGGCGTTAAATCCCCACGACGAACCACTCAGCGACTCTTGCGATTGCCCGATCGCATGCGCTTCGGGGGTTTTGACTTCAGACAGGCTTTCGCTGGATCAACACTGCGTCGCAGTGTTGTTAAGCGCACGGGTCAATGAAGACGGGCCGGAATAAAATTATTCTATGGCCGGAGCCGGTAGAAACGCTTTTCCAGGATCGCCCCTTTGAGGCCATCGAGCCGGGTACCCATTGATTCGTCCAAATGATTTAGCCGGTCATCCGGCGGCGGATGGGTTTTGAATAGCAGGGCAACGCTGCTATCGTCCTTGGCCGCATGGCCGATATCCTGCAGCACGGCGGGCAAACCGAAAGCGTCATAGCCGGCCCGTGCCGCAAGCACCACGGCGGTCCGGTCCGCTTCGAATTCCGCATTCTTGTCGAGGGGACGGGCGAAAATCTCAGCGCCGTTGCCGATTAGATTCTTAATCTGATCGTTTTCACCAACTGCCTTGACTAATATCTTGCCTCCCGCCTCCACCAGCCGGCTCTGCTGCAGGACCTTGAGATGATGCTTATGAATCACATGTCCCACTTCATGAGCGAGCACCCCGGCCAACTCGCTCTCGTTTTGCAGCAGCAGGTAAAGCCCTTTGGTGACGAAGACGTAGCCCCCCGGCGCCGCAAAGGCGTTGATATCGTTCGAATCGATGACCGCGAAGTGCCAATTTAAGTTCGTCCGCTCGCTGCGGCTCGCGATCCAGCGCCCGACGTGGTTGACGTATCGTTGGAGCTTGAGATCATTGACCAACGGAGCAGCGCCTAAAAGATTCCCCGCGGCCTGACGGCCAATGGCTACCTCTTCCTCGTCGGAGAATCCGGTTAGAGCACGCACAGCGGGGTCCAGTTGCGGGTCGCTCGGCTTCGGGCTCTTCTCGAAGACTTTTTTGAGTTGTCCCCACAGGTCGATGGCCTGAGCACCGCCGCCAAAGCACAGCAGAATGACCAGTGTGGCAAATAATAATTTTTTCATTGCAAGCAGCTCCGATTTAGTCTGTGCCTTACTTGGGCGCCGAAAGGTAATCCACTTTTTGTACAACCAGCTTCCCCTGGGCGGCGAATTTCCGCAGCTCCTCGTCGCTCACCGTGAACGATTCCACCTTTTTCAATTCAGCTTCGTTGTATTTGGCCTTTTTCAGTTCCTCCTCCGTAAGACCCCGAATGCCGGTGGTGGCAACCACTTGCCCGGTGCCGCTACGCCCGGACGACAATCCTAGTATCCCGCCGGCGTCGATGCTGGCCTTGCGCGCCTCGCCGCGACGGATACTGAGCATGCGCACCCAGCCGCTGCCTTTGGCGCTTTTGACCTGGTACCATCCGCCTTGTTTTTTGAGGATATCGACTTTATCGCCTCTGGCGAGCGCACCCATGGGTTTCGCGTCGAGATACGGACTCGATTTGATCTCGCTGTCTTTAAGCACGGTTCCGGCGTCACCGGCGAGCGCAATGCCCGTGGCGAATAGCCACGCCGCAAGGATCATAAGAATCGAATTGGATAAGCTCATTGCTCCGCTCCTTCGCTGCCTTCCTGAGTTTGATGCCATTTCAATTGCGCCTCGGCGAACATTTTGTCCCAGCTAACCCGTGCCGATTCGCCGCCCGTTAGTCTTCCCTCATGGACAACCCAGATCGCGGCGTTCTTCCCATCGCCTACGTACTTAGTGTTTGGTCGAGAACCCAGACGAGAGCCACGGGTTCCCTCGTAGGGGGCGAGTTTTGTAGAGTTTTGTCGACACGAAGATTGGGGTGAAGGGTAGCTGGAAAGGCTAATTTTTGCGATTGTGTGTGGCAAGCAAGGGT
>JAUYJC010000327.1 GCA_030688735.1 Deltaproteobacteria bacterium | reverse complement strand
GGCACGCGCGTCGGACTCAGCGACCGAGGCCGCTCTGTGGTTCGCCAAAGAGGGTGGATTTTTCGAGAAGCATGGCATCTTTGCCGAACTGATTCGTTTTCAGGGAAGTTCTCTAGTGGTCAGCACGATGCTTGCGGGGGAAGTCGCCATCAGCCAGATCGGCGCCGCCGCCGTGGTCGATGCGGACCTGGCCGGCGGCGACCTGATAAACGTCGCCTCGATCATTCGCAATTTCGTCTTTTACATCTTCAGCCGGCCCGAGATCGAGCGCATGGCCGATCTCAAGGGCAAAGCAATGGGCACGAGCCGCTACGGCGCCATTTCCGATTTCGCTGCCCGCTTCGCGCTGGCAAAATACGGCCTCCAGCCGGAAAAAGACGTGGCAATCCTGCAAACCGGCGGCCCTTCGGAGAGCGTCGCGGCGCTCAACGCCAATCGCATTCAAGCCGTGGCGCTAACCGCCCCGGCAACGATCCGGGCCCGCAAACTCGGCCTCAGGCCGCTTCTGGACATCTCCAAGCTCGAAGCGAATTTTCCCTTCAACGGCATCGTCGTGCGCAAGAGCTTCCTCAAAAACAACGAGAATCTCCTGCGCCGCTTCATGATGGCCTACATCGAAGGCGTCGCACTGGCGAAAAAGGACGCGCCGTTCGCCAAGAAGGTCATGGCGAAATATTTCAAAAGCGATGACCGCGAAGTTCTCGACGAGAGCTATGACTGGATCGTCAAGCAGAATTTCAGCCTGCCGCCGTACCCGGCGATTCCCGGCATGGTGACGATCCTCAAGGCGGTGGAAGCGCGCAATCCGAAAGCCAAAGACATGAAACCGGAAGATTTCGTCGATATGGGAATCGTTCAGGAACTCGACAAGAGCGGCTTCATCGCCAATGCGATGAGGTAGGCAAGTGCCACGGCGGAGTTCTACGACTCCACACTGAATTTCGAATTCGCCACCCGTTGCAGTTAATCGAAGATTGTCACAACGAGGGGCCTGACCCCGGCGACCAAGGAGAGGTTGCCTTGAATCATTTGCGGGTATGAAGTATCGTCATACCAGGAGGTAAGTCATGGGAAGGTCCAAGGTTGCGATCTCCTTAGATGAGTCCACGCTCAATCGTCTTGACCGGCTGGTCCGGAAACAAGTCTTTCCCAATCGCAGCCAGGCCATTGAGGAAGCGGTCGCGGAAAAACTTGCCCGCCTGGAGAAAAGTCGTCTAGCCCAAGAGTGTGCCAAACTTGATCCCGCGTTCGAGAAAGCGCTCGCGGAAGAGGGACTTTCCGAGGATCTAGCTGAATGGCCCGAATACTGAGGGGTGAGATCCGCTGGGCTGACTTGAATCCGGTACGGGGGCGAGAACAAGCAGGGCAGCGTCCAGTTTTGATTCTAAGCCAGGACGTTTTCAACGAACGCTCCGGAACGGTGATTGCCGTTGCGCTCACGAGTCAGACCCAACGCGCCGGCTTTCCTTTAACGCTCGAACTTCGTGCGAAAGGAATTCCAAAAAAGTCATGGGTCAAAATCAGCCAGATCCGAACGCTCGCGGTCGAACGGATCGGCAAGGTCATTGGTCGGGCATCTCCAGAGGAATTGGCTCAAGTTGTTGAAGGATTGAACGAGATTATCGGAACCTAACCATTCGGTTGAGATGGACGCGCTAGACCGCGCCTCTCACCCACCCCGTTCTTCGCGCCGTACGCGACCCGGCGGTTTCCCGCACCACTTACGTTTGGCAGCCTCCTCAAACCACAAATAAATCGCCGCCGCTCGGCAGGGCTTGCCTCGCGGAGCCTGAATCAACCGCGCTAGTAAGCGTTGCAAGTCCAATTCTCATGGCCCCAATTATCGACGCCGCCGACGATCATGTCGCGTGCGTCGAGGGTCAGGGCGCCGCGGGCGGACGCGAGCGGCGCGCCGGGATAGCTTAGTATCTGGATTTCCTCATACGGTCCAATCAACTTTTCCGCCGGCGGCAACTCGATCCAGCGATCGCGGCTGCCGGTGCTGGTGACCCGGTTCGCTTCCGGCACGTAGAACAACAGAGGCGAATCGATGCCGTCTTTGCCGCCGTATTCGTAGGTGACCAGAACGGTCTTGATATTTTGCCGCTCACAGGCGCGCACCGTCAGCATTACGTCGACGAAGGCGTTGCCCGAACCAACCCAAGCGACCAACGCGGCGTCCGCGCCAAGCTGGGATGCCAACCTCGCCGTATGTTGCGCGACTACTTCCTTGCCATGGAAAGTTTCATAACGAATGCGCTCGAGGATGACGCCGGCAAAGTTCAGCCGTTTGCGGTGCTCGCGGTAGAGTCCCAACACCAACGGATGGTTTTGCCAGTCCCAGGTGATCGGGAAGTAACCGATGCAGCGCGTGGCGTTGACGCTAAACGCGCCGTCGAAAAATTCATTGGGATGGATGAGCGTGGCGAGCGAATCGCGGATCGGCAAATTATAATAGCTCACGCCGGTGTGAGGATTGTGGCTATCGGTGAGACAGCCCTGGATCAAAAACACTTTGGGCAAAGCCGAACCCGCGCCGCCAAGTGCGAATGTCTCTACTTGCCGGGGCTCTTGTCCAACCGTCGTCTCCGCGAGCTTTTTTGCCGTCTCATAGGCCGCGCGCTGGATGATCGTGTGCGCCTGCAATTCCGAAAGCCCCTTCGCCAAGCGGAGGTTGACGACCAAGCCGTGGAGACGGCTGTAACGCGACGCCTCTGCGCCGACGCCCCACATGTCGAGAATCGCGTGGCGCTGCACCGCAAGCCCGGCGCGCACCGTGCCTTCATACTCGGCGGTGACGAAAACCGCCATGCCGGAGAGACGATGGGTCCGCCCTTCGCCGACCGGCTCCACCGCGCCTAGCACGCCGGGGAAAACCTGTCCGGCGCCGCTCACTTTGACGCGCGGCTCGACCACGTCGCGGATGCCGGTGATGCGCACATGCTCGCCGGGCGCGACGGTCTCCAGCCACGCCGCTTCGACTCGGGTTTCCTGCAAGATCGAGTCGACAATCTCTTGGCGATCGACCCGGAGTGTGCCGGATTCGTAAACGGTCTTGGTTCCGGGCTGTATGGCGGTCACTGGAAATTCCGCCATTTCGAGAACCATCGCCGCGCCTGTGCTCACGAGCTCACCGCCATTTTCGGGGCGAAAAGCGTGGTAGTTTCTACTTCGGTCTCCAGCGCCTTCAAAGCCGTGGTCACGATCTCGCGCCGCAGCGCGCGGTCCATGTCCGCGGGCAGGCTGGGGTCGCCGCAGGGATGAGGAATGGCGACCGCTTTGACGATGCGGCTCGCGCCGATCTGCTCAGCGACGGGGTACATCGCGCTGATGAGCGCCACGGGAAATCCGGCTCGATCCAATTCCTTGCTAATCACAGCGCCGCTGCGACTACAGGTTCCTCAGGTGGCGACGAGCAACACGCCGTCGACGCCTTCCTTGCGCAGATCGGCGGCGATCTCCTGGCCGACCCGGCGCATGACCGCAGGCGAGCCCTGGTTGCCGGGAATCATATAGTAGGCCGGGTAGAGCTTGCCGCGGCCGATCTTTCCTTCGGCCTCCAACGCGCGCAGCGCATCGAGCGGCACGCCATAGTGCGGGTTTTGATTCATCTCGGCGACGTTGTAGCCGCCGTGCACCGCTTCCCACTTGCCCGGCTCCAAGGATTTCAACTCGGCAAAGCTGTATTTTTGCCAGTGAGTGTTTCGATAAGTCTTGAAACGGTCCGGGTTGCCCCACGGCACGACCCCGCTGGTGGAGATAAGCGCCAGCTTCGCCTCGGCGGTAACTTTGAGCGGCGCCGCGGGCGCGACCTTGTCCCAGACCTCCATCGGCAATTCGGTGACGGAAGGCCGGCCCGCGACCTTCGCCAGCAACATGTCGATGGCGCGCTCGACGCCGGTGCGATCGCCGCGCTCGAGACGCCGGATGCCGCGCGGCAGATAACCTTCGCGATCCGCCGGGCCGATCACCGAGCCCGCCGCCAGGCGATAGGCAAACGCGGCCATGGCGGACAAAGCGCGTCCCATCACCGCGGCGCTCTCACCGGTCGGCAAGAGATAAATCTTCTCATTGCGATACTCGCGATAGAAACCGACTCCGGGATTTTCCGGCTCCATGCCGGTGACGCACGGCAAGCCCAAGCGCTCGGCTATCGTCTGGCAGATTTCCGCCGCGGCGACGCCGTAACGGCCGGCGTTGAATGCCGGTCCCACGACGACGACGTCCGGATGGATCTTGTCCACTTCGCCGACGATCGCTTCTTTGGCGTCGTCCTTGTGCTCGTGAAAATAGTTGTCGCCAAAATAGATCGTCGCGACGACCGTCGCCCGCTCACGAAGCTCGGCTGCCAATCCGCGCGCCGCGCCGGCCGCTCCTTCGAGCACATCGACCGGCAGATTCACCTTGTCCTCGCCGCCAATGCCGGCAAAGAACTGGTTTAATATATGTACGACGGTCACCATGGCGTTCCCTCCTTAACTCGGAGCTACTTGGAAAGCATTTTGTGTGCGATATGGCGCAAAAAATCGGATCGCGATCATTCTATTGACAGCAATCGATCACCCGGCGCCCTCTCAATTGTTTTTCACGACAAGGTGGAACAGCTTCAAGGGAGTGGCGCCGGCGTGGCTGATGCTCGCGGTCTCAGACGGACCGAGGTAGATCCCCGCACCCTTGGAAACGGGATAACTTTTCTGCTCCAGGGTAATCACCCCCTCACCTTCCATCACGTAAATGAGCTGGTGTCGGTCGCGCAGGACCTCCGATTCGAAACGTTCCTTCTCAACCAACCAGTGCAGCATCCCAACAACTTTTTCCGCGCCGCAGAGTGTCCGGTTGACGATTTCAGCTGCCGAGCCCTGGAGTCCGGGAAGCTTGATCCGGGCGCATTGGTTAGTGTCGATGTAGGTTGTCGCCATGAGTCAACTTTCCTTTCGATCCCTGATGTTTTTTGCCGCCGTCGCTCCTTGGTTCCGTCAACTTTGCACCCAAATCTTGCCGTCCACCCGCTCCCACAGAAGGTCCTTTTCTGTGCCCTCCAGAATTACGGTTTTGAACCGATTGGGCGCCTGGAACTCAAAATAGAACAAAGGCTCTGTGGCGCGCAAGCGATGTTTGTCTTCGGCGGGAATGAAAACGAGATCGCCGGCTTTGACATCTCTAACCCCATCCGGTGTTTCCACGGTGGCGCTGCCCTCGATCAAAAAATAGAAGTGCTCGCAGTTTTCATGCAAGTGATATGGAGACGCAGCCCCTTTCGCGTATCGCATGATGCCGGCCAGCATATCGTCCATGCCGGCCAGCTCCTTGTTGACGAAGAAGACCCGCTCGCGGCCAGGCACAACAGAAATTAGCTTTGGCAGTTCGTCTTGATGAAATAGGTAGGCCATGGATGTTTCTCCTTATGCGATTCAAATGGGAACAACTCGATTCGGAAACTATCCTAGCATTTCGAGGGTTTCAACCCACAGGTAGGCGTCTCGATTTGACGCCGCAATCTAAACAACGTGGGTGTTGGAGGAAAGGCTCTGCCGACGCAAGCGAACAAGAGTTCTTTTGGTCGGCACCGGGGACAGACCTCGCACGCTCAGGAAAGACTACTTATTCGGCGGGAAAAATGCAGGCGCTACGAAGCTTTCCGGAATAGCTCGCTGAGGACCAAATCTATTTCTTTGGGACTTATCCATTCCTTTTCAAAAAGAATATGGCCTATCAGCCGGTGCCTCTTGTGAGCAAGGTCGTCGCCTAACTGCTCCGCCAAAGCGGCTTTCGCTTGTTCGGGGGTTATGAATCCCTTCTCAACCGCTATCGTGGCAAAACGCGCGCAGTAC
>JAUYJC010000315.1 GCA_030688735.1 Deltaproteobacteria bacterium | reverse complement strand
TCGTAACCGCGGACGGGCGGATATCGATGATTGCCGTCGACATGGAAGCGACGACGGTGAAGGCGCACGCGGAGATAAAAGAGCTGCGCATCTACCGCGAGTTTATCGACGACCCGATGGATATGCTCGCCGACGCGTTACGGGACCTGAAGCTTGATCACGGCAAGGTCGGCAGCGAGATGGAATTCCTACCCGCCAAGGATTTTGCGACGCTGCAAAAAAAGCTGCCTGAGGTGGAATGGCGCGCCGCCGATGCGCTCTTCAATAAGGCGCGGCAGATTAAAAGCGCGAACGAGCTGGCGCTGCTTCGTTCGCTGAGCAAGCTCACTGACAGGGCGATCGGCGACAGTTTGCGCAAGGCGCGGATCGGCATGACCGAGCTTGAACTGGCTGGTCATTTGCTGACATCGTTGTTTGCAGGGGGCGCCGAGAGTTATAAGCTCATGATCATCGCGTCCGGTGAGCGCAGCCAATTTCCCAACGTCGGGCCGACGGAGAGAAAGCTGCAACGCGGTGATCTGATCCGCATGGAGATCTTCGGTCAGAAAAGCGGTTATCTCACGGGAGTGTGCCGCACAGCAGTCGTCGGCGAATCGACTTCCGAGCAGGAAAAAATTTGGGCGAATCTGATCGAGTGCAAGTATCTTGTGATGGACTTGATCAAGCCGGGGGCCAGTTGCCCGGAGATTTACCGGAAATTTTTGGAAAAATTCAACGCGCTTGGCTTTGAGCCGATCAGCTTCGTCGCCCATGGCATCGGCCTGCACCTGCACGAAGAGCCTTACATGGGTCGTTACGGCGATGAGATCATCCAGGCGGGGATGGTCGGCGCCTTCGAGCCGCTGGTTTACATTCCGGGCCGCTTCGGGATGCAGAACAAAGACATGTTCGCCGTATCGGAAACAGGCTGCGAGCTGTTGTCCGATTCCACACCGACGGATACGCTGTTGAGGGTCGGTTGATTTAAAGGACTTTAGGCTGGCATGTGGCTAACCGCTGTGTTTCCGTGATGAAAAACAACTCGGAACTTACACGCGGAGGCGCGGAGGGCGCGGAGTAAAATGTTTTGGATTATAAACTACTCCGAACTCTGCGATCTCTGTGTCTCCGTGGTGAATCTGCCTCAACAGGAAGCGCCAAGGCGTTTGCCATAAAATGAAGATCACAAATATCGAGACCATTCCGATTCGGCTGCCGACGCGGCGCGTACACCAGTGGGCGAGCCTGACGACGCCCATCGGCGTTTACGTCATCATCAAGCTACACACCGACCAAGGTCTGGTCGGCCTCGGCGAAGCGCCGGTGTTGAAGGATTGGGGCGGCGATCATGGGAATTACTATGGGGAAACGCCGCAAACGACAGTGCATATCATCAATGACATTCTCTCGCCTGCGCTGAAGGGACAAGATCCAAGCAGATTCGAAACGATTCATGCCACGATGGACCAGGCGGTGAAGGGCTACCCATACTGCAAAGCCGCCATCGACGCAGCGATGTACGACGTCGTCGGCAAGGCGTTGAACGTTCCCGCCTATCAATTGCTCGGCGGGCTTTTCCGTGAGCGTATTCCCATTGCCCATAGCCTCGGCTTGATGGAAATCGACAAGGCGGTCGATGAAGCGCTCCAGGCAAAAGCGGAAGGGGTGAAGACGATCAAGCTCAAGGGCGGCGTCGATCAAAAGCGCGATGTCGAATTGGTCAAACAGATTCGCGCCGCCATCGGTGCGGATTTAAAGATATGCGTGGACGCCAATCAAGGCTACCCGACGCCCAAGGCCGCGGTGAAGATCATCAAGGCCATGGAAGAGTACGATCTGCTATATATGGAGCAGCCGATGGAAGGCATCGACCGCATGGCGGAAGTGGCGCGGCGCGTCGATACGCCGATCATGGCGGATGAGAGCGCCTGGACGCCGCAGGATGTTCTGGAGATCGTCCAAAAGAAAGCCGCGGACATCATTTCGATCTATACGACGAAACCCGGCGGCATGTTCAAAGCGAAGAAAGTCGCTGCCATCGCCGAGGCCGCCGGCCTGCCGTGCAACGTCAACGGCTCCGTCGAGACCGGCGTCGGGAACGCGGCCAACATTCATCTTGCCGCTTCGACCGGCGTGGTGACCTACGGCTGCGTCGTGCCGGTGTCAACGCCAAAAGGGAAAGGCAAGGGAGGCATCGCCGGAATTTACTACCAGGACGATATCATCCAGGAAGCTTTCGATTACTCCGACGGCGATATCATCGTTTCGTCCAGGCCTGGGCTGGGTATCGAGCTGGATGAAGACAAAGTGAAATTCTATCGCGCCGATTCCTAGCACGGATTAGTTAGGCAGCCGGTGCAGTTCAACGTTAAACCTTAAACTCCCGTTGAACATTGAAGGGGGAACCATTTGAACCCGGAACTTTGAACCGAGTTGGGGCTCCACCACAACGACCATCGAGCGACGCCCCAGGGAGAAGCGCGCCGACCTCGCCCTGCAAACCAAAGCCAAAGAAAACGGAGGGAAGGCGTGAAAATGGCTTGACATATCTTTCGGAGGGGATGTAAGGGTAACGACAGTGTCGGGAGGGTTGTGTGGAGGACGGTCTGCTCCGGGAGCTTCAAAAGATCAGCTTCGCTTCGTTTGCCTTTCATCTCCGGGCGACGACGGAGCTGCTGTTGCCACCGTACAAGGGCTCGACCCTGCGCGGTGCCTTCGGCACGGTCTTTAAAGAAACCGTCTGCGTCGTCGAGCACCGCGACTGCGACCGCTGCATCCTCAAGCTCAAGTGCGCCTACCCCTACATCTTTGACACCCCCGTCCCAGAAGACTCGGCGCGCATGCGCCGGTACGAGCGCGCCCCCCATCCGTTCGTGATCGATCCTCCTCTTGAAACCCAACAACTCTATAAACCCAATGAATCCCTCGACTTCGGGCTTACACTGATAGGCAAAGCATTCGATTACCTGCCTTATTTCATCTATGCGTTCGAGCGCATGGGAAAGGAACGAGGCATAGGGAAGGGGAGAAGATTCGGCAGCGGCAGGTTCGCAGTCGAGAGAGTTGATTGGGTCGATGGAGATGGGACGGAGAAGCCCGTCTACGACGGTGAAAGAAAAGTCCTCAGCAACTCTTTCCGCCCGCTCACAATCCGAGATCTTCCCGAAACTCGATCCTCCGATGAATTCGGGATCGACTCAGAGCGAAGCCGAACGGGTCACAACTCGAAACTGATAACTGTTCACTACCTGACTCCCACCCGCATTACCTTCGACCATCAGCTCCACACCTACCCGGAGTTCCACGTCGTCATTCGCAACCTGCTGCGGCGGCTTTCCAACCTCGCCTATTTCCATTGCGGCGAAGAATTGAAACTCGATTTCAAGGGACTTATCGAGGCCGCGAAGCAGGTCGAGACCAAAGACGGCCAGGTCCAGTGGCGCGACTGGGAGCGGTATTCGGCAAGGCAGGATGTGAAGATGAAGATGGGAGGATTTGTGGGAGGAGTCGAGTACAGCGGAGAAATTTCGGGATTCATTCCATTGCTCAAGCTCGGTGAGAAGGTTCACGTCGGTAAGGCGACGGGGTTTGGGCTAGGGAGGTACGCGCTGGAGAGGTAGAGATTCGGCGAAGGGAGATTAAGGGAAAGTCAAACGGGAATTTTGGCCATCAAGGTTTTTTGGGCGGATTTACCTTCTTGGCCACCAGGCCGTAAATAGACTCTGTTGCTTTAACAGCTCTCTGCGCTTGCTCTTCGGTGTAGGATTCGAACGGCACGGCAGGGGGTGCGAGTGCGTCAGGATAACGCGTGGGGATGTAGTATTGATCTAAGATTCGGCCGGCGGCGATGAGCTTTTTGAAATCGGGGTCAATGTCAGCACACCTTTCGGCCAGTTGAGCCACGGAATGAATTGGCACAGAACGCTGGCCTTTGGCCATGAGGAAAGCCTTAAGGGTTTTCTGGCTTGCTTGCTCGGCCATAAAGCAGGCGTCGGAGTAGTCCCCTTGTTTGCGGTGATTTTGGGCGATAGTGAGATCGTGCTCGGCCTGGCGCAGCCAGCGTATGGCCGTCTCAGGGGTTGGCTTCATAGAGGACTTTTCCCTCACGGAGAGCTTGCATGATAAAAGGGTTCTCTTCGTCGAGCATCATCTGGATTTCCTCGGGAGTGTAGACGAGGATGTCGGCATGAACACCGGAAGGGCAAAGGTCGGCCATGGTCTCAAGGCGCTCGACAAAAGGCGCCCGGGTCTCTTTGATCACGAGCACATCCAGGTCGCTCTCGGCATCGGCTTCGCCGCGAGCCGCCGAGCCGAAGAGGATGACCTTCTGAGGATGATAGCGTTTAAGTGCGTCGAGCAACACAGTCAGAGACTTTTGCATAATCGATACTCCTGTGCCCCTAATATACCTGGAGGTACAAGACGGTCAAGCCGCATGAATTTAGGCACGAGCAACGAGCACGACGAGCGAACACGATTGTGAGCGGTATTCGGCAAGGCAGGATACGAAGATGAAGATGGGAGGGTTTGTGGGGCAGGTGGAATATCGGGGAGAGCTTGGAGATTTTGTTCCTTTGCTTAAACTGGGTGAGAGGGTCAATGTAGGAAAGGGAACCGGGTTTGGGTTGGGGAGGTATGCGGTAATGGATCGAGGGTGCGGGCTGGGGAGAGTTCATGGATGAACCCAAAACAGGACACTGAGTTTCGCCTAAAGCTGGCAGCGGGTTTTCTCAGGGAAGCCGAGGAGGACGTTCGCCTTTCTCGCTGGCGCTCCTGCGTGGATAATGCTCAAATGGCGGTCGAAAACGCCGCTAAGGCTGTCATCGCGATGCGCGGACCGGTTCCAAAAACAATGGCCGCAAAAGGGAAAAATTTAAAAGCGGCCTTGCGCCCGTTGGTGGAAAGCCTCCAAGACGGGTTGGGTCAGAACCTGGTTGCGGTGGTGCTGTTTGGCTCCCGGGCTCGGGGAGAGCAACGCAAGGCGAGCGACTGGGACATTTTCGTTTTGGCGCGCTCTCTGCCGGTGTCGCCTATGAAGCGGTATGCCCCGTTGCGGGAGTTGTGCGACGGGGAGCCGGAGGGCGGAGTCTCATTTCTTGCCAAGACACAAAAGGAGTTTGAAGAGGGGTTTCCCTCTTTCTATCTCGATCTGGCTCTTGATGGGATTATCCTTTATGACACCGACGGATACATGGAGGCGAAGCTTCGGCGCATCAGGGAGATTATGAAGGAGACCGGGTTAAAACGAGAGAGGATTTCCGGCGGCTTCTTCTGGGATTGGAAAGAGGACCCGGGTCCGGAGTGGGAGATTAGCTGGAGAGGGTTTGAGGTGAGATAGAGGATCAGTAATGAGTTGGGAGTTACGAGTCTATAGGTTTTTGTTGTGATCACGAGCACGGAGACGAGCACGATCCGGAGCGCTACTCGGCAAGGCAGGATGTGAAGATAAAGTTGGGAGGGTTCATGGGGGAGGTCGAGTATCGGGGCGATATTTCAGATTTCGTTGCCTTGCTGAAGTTGGGTGCGAAAGTCCACGTCGGGAAGGCGACGGGGTTTGGACTGGGGAAATATGAGTTGCAGGGGGAAGAATGAACTGTCGTGAGCAGATTATCTACGCGACACTCCTGCACGATATCGGGAAATTCATGCAGAGAGCTGAGTTGCCCTGTCCAGGCCTTACCGACGATGCTTCTAAGCAGCGTGTCTGTCCGCAGGATAAGCAGAGCGGCCGGTTTACTCACTTGCATACGCTGTGGACGGACCAGTTCTTTGCAGAACACGGCTCACTATTCCCTGATCTGAGTGAGCGTTTTCCTAACGCGGAAGACAACTTGACCAATCTGGCAGCTTGGCACCATGTACCGTCTACACCGGCGCAATGGCTTGTCACCGAGGCGGAGCGCATGTCCTCGGGCATGGACCGCAAGGCCAGAGATGAAGAAGATGAAATCGGTCCTAGCGCCTATAAATGCACGCCGCTGCGCTCACTGTTTGCGCGTGTGGATTTGCGACTGGATCGCGGTCCGCTCCCGGAAGACCGCTGGGACTATCCGCTTAAGCCGCTGAGGCCCGAAAAAGTCGCGGTATTTCCGGTGCTGCAAAGGGGTGAGCCGAAGTCTTTGGTCGATGATTACAACACGCTCTGGACGCAGTTCGAGTCCGAATTGCAAAGTCTATCGAAGCTACGCACGAAACCCTCTTTGTTTTTCAATCGCTTGCTCTGGCTGTGGCAAAAATATTCATGGTGTGTACCGTCATCCACCATCGATCTGCCGGATATCTCGCTTTACGATCACTCCCGCACGGCGGCCGGAATTGCCGCTTGTTTGTACGATTACCATCGCGCGATGGATACGTTCAACGATCACGCGATTAAAATGCGGGAAACAGAAAAGTTTCGCATTCTCGCCGGGGACTTGAGCGGGATTCAGCGCGCCCTCTTTGCTTTTGCGCCAACGGGGTCCAAGGGCGCGGCAAAAACACTGCGGGCGCGATCGTTTTATCTTTCCATGCTCGGTGAGGCGGCGATCCAATTTGTCCTTGACCGTTTAAACGCGCATCCAACCCAGGTTTTTATGAACGCCGGCGGCCGCTTTCTTGTGTTACTGCCTAATCTTCCAGAGCTGGAGCCGCGGTTAAACGAAATTCGCCAGATATCCGATGTTTGGTGCCGCGACCAATTCAACGGACTGCTTACGCTCAATCTAGACTGGAGCGTTACGCTAAGGGGCTGGGACTTCTATCTTGGTGAACACCAGCCTTATGCACCCGACGATAGAAAAACATTCGCAACGGTTTTAGAGCAGGTGGCGCGAGCTCTGGAACAACAGAAAAAACGGAAATTGGCTGCCGTATTGATTCGAAACGGGAAATGGTCCGAGAGCGCAGAATTCCTGTTGAGCGCGCGCTACCAGCGATATCAGCAAAACGGTAAATGCGAGGCTTGCGGCGAAGAGCCCGCCGACGACGTAAAAGAAGACGACGACATGAAGGTCGGCACTAATTGCCGGACGATGCGAAACATGGGACGGAAGTTGGTCGAGGACCCGGTTATCGTCTGGGATAAGCATAATCCTGAGATCTCGTTTTTCGAAGGGCGCGTTGGGATCGGGCTCATTCCGGACGAACAACTCATCGGTGTAGGTGAACGCATCGAAGAACTAAATGGCGACGACCAAGGTTTTGGCTGCCGTTTCATGGCCAACCACGTTCCTCGGCTCAAAGAGGGCCAGAAGGAGCGTTTACAAGGCCGATGCGACGACGACGAGCTTGGTGATCTCGAAATCGGCAGCGTTTTATCCCTTGGAGCCATCGCCGCACAGGCGAGGCATCAAAATGGGGATGACTTAGTTGGTGTCGATTTTCTCGGCTTGCTCAAGGGCGACGTGGACTATCTCGGGCAGATTTTCTCACGCGGGTTCGGCACTGATCTTTCGGTCTCCCGCTATGCAACCCTGAGCCGAATGCTCGATCTTTTCTTTACCGGTTACCTCGATACAGTCTTGCAAGAGAATGAATATTCAAACACCTATACCGTCTACGCAGGCGGCGACGATTTCTTTTTGATTTCGGATTGGGAGACCGCGTTAAGTCTCGCAGACCGGCTTGAGCAGGATTTCCGCGCCTATACCTGTCACAACCCAAACATCACGCTCTCGTCTGGCCTAGCGCTGACAAAACCACGTTACCCCGTTCGTCTTGGGGCGAAGCAGGCGGAAGATTTTTTGAAAGACGCGAAGGAAAAAGGACGGGATCGACTGACAGTGTTTCACCGCACGGTCGAGTGGAACGTGTTTCGCGAAAACCTAAAACCTTATTTCGACGTTCTGAACGACGCTATCGGGAAGGGAGATTTCGGTACGGGTTTTCTGTACCGACTGCTCAAATACCACAGCATGCATTTGGAGGTCTCGCGAAGACCCGAACGCGCTCTATACCGCTCCCTCATGAGTTATGACCTTAAGCGTAACATCGAAAAACGTCAGGATGGACGAGTCGTGAATCAAGAGATTCTCGATCAGCTATCCCGGCTATTTGATATGCGAGCGCAGGATAAAACTTTAATGGACAACCTATCGCTTCCCGTTCAGTGGGCGCTCTACCGGAATCGCAAAGGAGGCTAAGCATGTACGCGATGCAGAAACCAGAGGACTTCTATCCAAAATCTCGACAGCCGCAACGAGGAGGACCTCCCCGTCCACAGCAAGGTGGCGGAGGCTCAGGGGGCCGTTCCGCCCCCCCGGGTGGCGGAGGTTCTGGGCCAGAATGGCCGCCGAAGCCTGATCTTTACCAGGCCACTTATTTTCGCGAAAACGGACGACTCAAGGAAAGTCTCGTGACTTCCTACGCCGAAGAACACGCCGGCGCCTTCGTCCGAGATAGACTCAATTCCAGTCAGCTCCGGAGGTTTTATCACGAGGTAAAGGCTCTGGAGGCGAAGATCGACGCTGGTGGATTTGAGGCAAACGCAGCGCTAGTCAAGTTGCTTCGCTCAAAGGTTGCATACGCTTGCCCAATCAGAGGTGATAAAAAAGTCCCGGAATCGTTTGCGCGCTTTCTCTGGACCCATCTCGACCAAATTGGCTCCAAAGAAAATTTTAAAGATTTCTGTGTCGTCTTCGAAGCGGTCGTCGGATTCTTTTACGGGAAAGGGGGGAGATGAGATATGAAGCTCGTTACGCATCGTGTGATCACCGGCAAGATCAAACTTGTAACCGGACTGCACATCGGCGGCGGCGGTGAAACGATTCAGATCGGTGGCATGGATAACCCGGTCATTAAAAATCCGTTGGATAACTACCCATACATTCCTGGCTCGTCGCTGAAAGGCAAAATGCGCAGTTTATTGGAGTGGAAATACGATAAATCTCCGGACGGCAACCCTTGTAAATGTTCCCAATGCGACATCTGTCGGCTCTTCGGCACCTCGGGAGCTGACGACAGCACTTTGGGGCCAACGCGCATTATTGTTCGCGACGCCCACTTAACCGATGGATCGCGCGACACTCTGAACCGCATGCGTCAGGAGAAAGGGTTGCTGTACGCTGAGGAGAAATACGAGAACTCAATTGATCGCCTGAAAGGAACCGCAAAAAATCCTCGTCCGACAGAGCGCGTCCCCGCTGGGATCGACTTTGATTTTGAAATCGTACTGCGTGTGTTTGACGGCGACCAAGAAGTGACGCATCTGGACAAGCTCAAAGAAGCCTTGCGCCTTTTGCAGGCAGACGCCCTCGGCGGCAGCGGCAGCAGGGGTTACGGAAAGGTCCAGTTCGCTGATTGTAAGGACGAAACGGGCGCGGAGTTCATTTTGTGAAATCTTACCGGGTGGATATTACGCCAGGTGCGGCGTGGGGAGCGCCGCTCCATGCTGACACACTCTTTGGGCATCTGTGCTGGGCGCTAATCTACACTCGCGGTGAATCGGCTCTACATGATTTCCTCGTGGCGTTCGACGGAACTCACGCACCGATCGTTATCTCTAACGGATTCCCGAAAGGCTTCTTGCCTCGGCCGCTGCTTACGCCGTCCACCAGTACGTCAGCCGTAAAAACCCCAACGGATCTGAAAAAACTGAAGCGGGTCGCTCTCCTTAGCGAGGATTGGTTGCTGAAAGCGCGCGAAAAGCTGAGCGAGGATAGTATCAGCGCGGCTCTGACCGACGATACGCAATCCATTGGTAACGATGATCCGTGGGAGGAGGAGCTTCAGTACCACAACACCATAGATCGCTGGACCAATTCCGTGCGTGCTGAGGGCGGGTTCTACCAAAGTACTGCCTTTCATCTTCGCGGCTCGGAACTGAGCGTTTATGTAAAAAACGATTACTTCTCCAAGACTGAACTCGAACAGTTGCTCGACTTCGTAGCCAAAGGCGGTTTTGGGCCTGATAAATCGGCGGGTCTCGGAGCTTTTGCCTTCACGCTATCCGACTATGAATTTCCCCGATTGAATGGAGCGAACGCTTTTATCGCGCTATCGAACTTTGTCCCCGCGCCTAATGATCCGGTGGTGGGCTGGTACGACATAATGACTAAATTTGGCAAACTGGGCGGCGATTTTGCGGTAGGACCCTCTGGTCCAGGCGAGAAACACAATCCGTTCAAAAAACCCTTGATTATGCTTCGGAGCGGGTCGGTATTTCGAGACGAATCAGTGCGCGAATGGTACGGCACGCTGGTTCCGAACGTTCACAGTAATTCGGCGATTCGCCACTACGGCATCGGTTATCCGTTGGAGGTTCGATTATGAACTGGCGGAGCTACTCGATTTCGCTTACGCCGTTTACGCCAATCCATATCGGCGACGGATCACAACTTGAGGCCTACGAGTATGCAGTCGTCGGTGATCGTTACTACCGGGTTTCGTTGGATCGCTTGATGACTCGGCTTTCTGATAAGGCCCGGGACGATCTCGGGCGTTACCTTGAGCGCGATCTGGTCGGGCTGCGGAAATTCGTTCGCGAACACTTCTCGCCGGAGCTTGTCGAATACGAGGCCGCGGCATCACCCAGATTTCGCGAGGTGTACGAGACGAAGCTCGCTCAGGTACAGAATCAACTGATCGTGTTTCCATTCCAACGCAGCGGCGGGTCGCCTCTTATCCCAGGTTCGAGTCTCAAGGGAGCCTTGCGAACGGCTATACTCGATAACTTGATTGCTGCTCCCATACCTGACCGGTCGTATGCCGACACTGTGGAAGCTACGGCCCTCGATTATATGGGCGACAGACGGCCCAACATCCCCGCTGACCCACTCAAAGGGTTTCGTGTCGCCGATGCCGCCTTACCTTCAGGCTCGATCATTGCCGAACAAATTGAAACGAAGAAAAAGGAAGGCGGACGACTCCAAGACTTATCTATGCAGATACTACGCGAAGTTACCGGCTCGATCGCTACCGGCGAGGAGATCGCCATTGCCTCCGAGATTCGCATCTACGACGAGTTTCTCAATGGTCGCATAGCCCGATTAAAGCAGGGACTCGGGTGGCTTGCCGAGGCTTGCAACGGATTCTACCGCGATAAAGTGCTGGTCGCGGAGGAAACTTATTTTCGCGGGGTTCCGGAAGTGGAAAAAGTGTATCAAAGCCTGCGCGCGCGAATTGGCGAAGGTAGTTTCGTCGTCCGGCTTGGCTGGGGTAGCGGTCTCGACAGTATTTCATTGAACCTGCGCAACCAAAAACCCCGCCCGGTAAAAACGCGCAAGTTGATCGGCGGCACGTTCCCACTCGGGTGGTTGCTCGTATCTTACAAATAAGCAGTCACTCGCTGCCTTTGGCTCTTGCCGCCATTTAGGGGCGTGAATGCGGTTTTAGAAAATGAAAACCATTCTGATCATCACAGTCGGCGGTTCGCACGAGCCGATCGTTGCCAGCGCGAAACAGGACGGGCCCAATAAGCCCGACTTCGTCCACTTTCTCTGCTCTGCAGACTGGGGAAAAACAAAAGGGAGTTATATGCAGGTTGAAGGGCCTGGAATGGTAAACAAGAGCCATTTCAGCCAAGCACAGCCCGACTTACCCAACATTATCACGTTAGCCGGCCTTTCAGCGGAACAGTGTGAGGTTCACAAGATAGAGCATTTTGATGATCTGGATGAGTGTTATCTGACTTCGTTGCGCCTGATGGAACGTTTACATCAGGAACACCCGGACGCAAGGTTAATTGCCGACTACACCGGCGGAACAAAGTCGATGACCGCAGGATTAGCGGCGGCGGCGCTCGATGACCGGGCATGCGAAATTAGACTCGTCGCCGGGTTACGACAAAACACCGAAAAAGTTACCAGCGGAACTCACTTCGCTCGTCCGGCAAAGGTTTGGAACACCCAGGTCGAGCGCCGGATGCGTTCAGCTCAGGGCCTGATTGAACGATTCGACTACGCGGCGGCGGCACGCCTTTTGGAGGATACGGCCGCCAATTTTGCCAGTGAGGAAACAATCTCACAGTTACAACGATGGTTAACTCTCTGCCGTGCTTTCGACGCATGGGATAGATTTGAGCACGGGGTGGCTCGTTCGCTACTGCAACCCTACCGTTCGGCATTTGTCCCTTACGCGATATTTCTCGACCAGGTGACTGACGGTGAAGGATATGGATTCGAGTTAGTTGAGGATCTCTTGCTTAATGCTAAACGGAGGGCGGCACAAAGGCGATTCGACGACTCGGTGGGACGCTTGTATCGGGCCGTTGAATTGACGGCTCAGGTGTGGCTCAAAACACGGCACGGTATAGACGCAGCGCATGTGGATATCAAAGCTGTACCGGAGATAATGAAAGCGCGAATTGATAGTGCGCGGAGAGAGACAGGCCCAATCAAGATCAGTTTGCTACTGGCGTGGGACGTTATTGCCGCGTTACCCGGTGACTCGTTGGGTGCATTCTTCGAGCCACAAAGAAGCAAAGTCATGGACTTTCTCACCCTCCGCAATTTCTCTCTGTTCGCGCATGGCCTGCGCCCGATCACTGAACACGACTACAACAAGACTACCGTTTTTGTGGAGGGATTCGTGCAAGGAGCGATCGATCTGGGGTTAGCCGCACTGGGCAAGAAGCGTAAGAGTATTCTGCACCAGTTGCCCATAAAATGGGAATAGCGATCGCTTTTATGAATTTTAAACAAAGGAAAAAATTCTGGCAATTTGCGTGGAGGCAATCACGGGGGCGGATTCTGCTTGGTGCTGCGGTCACTCTAGCGGTGCTGGTAATCGTGAACATGGCTGGAACGGGCTGGTGGACCAACACAGAACCGGTTATTACGTTCCTGACGCTGGCCGTCGCCTGCTTTATCGGCTACCAACAGATGCGAGAGGAATGGGTGGAGGACCATCTGCCCAAGAAGCTCACCGCGCGCTACCTTCATGACGGGAACGAAGTAATGCGCTGCGAGAAGGCGCGTTTGGCTGGCGAGTCCGACATTCGTGCTTTAACCCAGCAAATAGGATTACAGATGGCGGATGTCGACCGACTCAAGTTTGCTGTGCCGGACGTAGACGTGTCAGGACCTGAAATAAGTCAAGATGGCACCTACGTTCATTACACTGCAACAGTTCATCTTACCGACCTGCCGTCAACTTTATCGCCGGGAAAACGACGCCTCTGGCAATACCCATTTTTACAGAATGGAAAGTATTCGTTCCGTGATGAAGATTTGGACTGACGTAGGGACGGGAGAGACCGGAAACAAAAAAAAGTGGCTACGATCACTATCGACCTGAAGCACCTCTATGGCCAGACCGCAAAGCTCGACGAGCTTTCCAGTTACGTCTTGGGAGCGCAGCAGCTCGCCGGGGAAGGCAACGAGGTCGTTCTCACCGGGCAGGCGCCGATTTGGCTTTACCTGAAAGTCGCGCACGCCCTGCATGGGAGGGTGCGGAAGCTGAGTTACAATTCGCCGGTAACGGGTGATGTGGTGATTTTCGATCATGACCCCTTTTGATTGATGCTGGATTGGTAGGGGACGGAGGGAATCGAACCCTCGGTGCCTGGCTGAAGACCAGGTGTTGACCATCACTCACCCCCTGCATGATTCCGCGGCCTCTTGCCCAGCAGGAAAATGTTGGAACCATGACCTTATGAAAGAAGGGATTGAAACCAGTGAAGATTCCGGGGCCTTGTCGTCTACCTGCGTCCATTCGGAGCCGACTTAGAGAAGAAAGGATTGAAACATCAGGCTTTCTCCCATTGTCGAATGTTCTTCGCCGGGGACTTGGCCAGGGACGTCGTTAAGAAAGGATTGAAACCGCTGGAAAGGAATAGGGAATAACGAAGAAGGGATTTGCGTGTTTCATGCGGTTCGATGGCTATGACAGAGCAAACAGTCCTCGAAAAGAAATCTGAAACGCATTTCTCTCAGATCGTTCGCCTCTCCACCCTTTACCGCGCTTGGGATCGGGTCGAGGAGAATCACGGGTGCGCAGGCGTGGACGGCGTGACGATTGAAAAATACGCGGCTTGCCTCGAAGAAAATATCGGCAAATTACAAAAGAGCCTTCTTACGGATAAATACCGCCCGCTGCCCCTGCTGCGGTTCCACATAGACAAGCCCGATGGCGGAAAGCGTCCCCTGTCGGTCCCGGCCGTGCGCGACCGCGTGGCGCAGACAGCGGCGGCGATTGTGTTGGAGCCGCTCTTCGAGAAAGAATTCGAAGATTGCAGCTACGCTTATCGACGGGGCCGCTCCTATCTTCAGGCGATCCAGAAAGTGAAGCAGTACTACGATCAGGGATTCCGCTGGGTGGTCGATGCGGACATCGACGCCTTCTTCGACGAGGTGAATCATGCAATTCTGCTTGCCCGCCTCAACGC
>JAUYJC010000402.1 GCA_030688735.1 Deltaproteobacteria bacterium | reverse complement strand
TAACGCAACATGTGGCGAGAACATTTTTTCCCCTGGCGGCTGTGGACCTGGTGGAACGCGAGACTCGATGCCAGGAAGAATCTGCCTTCCCAGGACGTAAAAGCCCTCAGCCGGGTCGAGCAGCAGATTCAAAGTGCCACGAACTCCTCTCTCAGCCGGGTCCAGAAAGACTTGGGGCGTAAGGCCGAGCGTTTAGAATCGGAACTTGGCCGATTGCGGAACGCCCTGTTGAATATTTATCAACCGGAGTACCAGCGGCTGGTTGCGAAGACGGGGCGTCACGACGTTCAGACCTCTATAAACAGCGTCACAGAAGTCTTCTTACTGGTGTTGCTCGCGGGCGCCGAGTTCGCCTTCAACCTGGTTGCGTTCAACGTTTTCGGAGAGCCGGCCCTCCACACGGCGATCATGGCGTTCGGCGTGGCGTTGGCGATTCCGTTATGCGCCTGGGGGATCGGAATGTGGGTTCGGCAATGGCCGCCGCCGTGGTGGCAGACCGCGCTCAAGGTGACAATCGTTACAGCCGCCGCCCTCGCTGTCCTGTATGGCATCAACGAAGTCCGGCTCGCCTACCTTGAAGAAAAGGCACCCGACTTCTTAAAGACTCACCCCTATATGAGCCTCGCGTTCTTCACGGTCAACCTGGTAATTCTGGTCGCTGCCATCCTCGTCACTTATTTTTCCCATGATCCAGAGGTTGGCTTTGAAAAAGCCAAAACCCACTTCGAGCGCTGCCTTTACGGAATCAGCAGAATCGAGGGGCAGCTCGATCAATGGGCAACTGAGTTCGAATCCGAGATAGAGATGTTTAAACAGGGGGGCTGGAGCTTGATGGCTTATTACCGGAGCATCAATGAGCGCCATCGAAAGGCTTCCGCGCCGAATTATTTCAACGATGGAGCGGATTCCCTTTATCACCCAGAATTTCTCAAAGTGCGGGAGGTCGGCCAATACCACGGCGGGGCAAGCAAGTTAACCTCATCCCAGACCAGTCCGCTCCCCGCGGCTTCGACCCCAAATCCAGGCGGGAGCCAGGGCACTTAAATGACGAAGCTTCGAAAATATGCTTCGCACGTAAAAGCGCTCTTTGTCTTGCTGCTCGGCGCATGGACGCTCGTCTCGTGCCAGGCTGACCAAGGGCCACCGCCCAAAGTCGTGGTCGTCTTCGTGGACGTGTCGGCCAGCGTGAAGGACTTTGAGGGCTATCACGACAGCTGGAAAAAGATCGTTGATCGGCTAACGGCCGGCGACCGCGTCTTGCTCGGTCGAATCACGGATGAGACCTTCACTCAGTTTCGCCCGGTTATCGACGAGTCGTTGCCGACCTTTAGTTGGATTAGCGACAACTCACGAGACTACGACAAGAAGCTCAAACAAACCAAAGAGCGGCTGTCCAAAGCCATCGATGGTTCGTTGAAGGCCCCAAGGTCTCAGAAGACGGATATACTCAACACTTTAGCTCTGGCGGACAAGATTTTTCACAGTGACAAGCGGCGAGCCGTGCTGCTGCTATTATCGGATATGCTGGAGGACAGCGAGGTCTATAATTTTGAGAAGCTAAAGGTGGACCAAACTTTCGCACGCCGCATCATTGAGGAAAAACACCGCAAAGGGGAACTGCCTGACTTAAAAGGGGCAAAGATCTACGTCGCCGGGGCGTCGGCTAAGAACGCGAGTAAGGCGCTGGAAATACAGCGCTTCTGGCTCGAATACGTCAAGGCCGCCAACGGCAACCTGGCCGCCGAGCATTACGGACCGGCGCTGATCAATTTCGATGAGTAGGGCTTTGAGAGTTTATCGCGTTTGGTGGGTTATGGGTTTATAGCGTTGGCTGCGTTTGTTGAGTTGATTGAGTTCGTAGGGTTACAAACGCAAGCTAGCTAAAAAACTCACTAAACGGTTAGAAATGCTTAGCGTTTGAAGAAAGCGATCAGGATTCCGGTGATCACGCCGATCTGGCCGACGCAGAAGATAAACATCCAGCGAATGAGATCCGCTTTGAAATCAGCAATGCAACGGTCAAGCTTCTTGTCAGCGGGAATCACATCCACGGATCGAGGCTAGCATGCTCATGGTTCGAAAATCAACGTTATGGAACCGGCGGTAGACGTCGCAGACAGAAATCCTAAAAGTCTATTCTCTGAAGTCACCCGCCTGTCCACCCTCTATCGCGCGTGGGACCGAGTCGAGGAGAACCACGGCTGTGCGGGGGTAGACGGAGTGACGGTAGAGAAATATGCGTCCTGCTTAGAAGAAAACATAACGAAGCTTCAAACCGCGCTTTTGTCGGAGAAGTACCGCCCGCTTCCTTTGCTTCGATTCCATGTCGATAAGCCGGACGGAGGAAAGCGTCCCCTCTCGGTCCCGGCCGTGCGCGACCGCGTGGGGCAGACGGCGGCGGCGCTAATCTTGGAACCGATCTTCGAGAAGGAGTTCGAAGACTGTAGCTACGCCTATCGACGGGGCCGCTCGTACCAGCAGGCGATCCAGAAAGTGAAGCAGTACTACGATCAGGGATTCCGCTGGGTGGTCGATGCGGACATCGACGCCTTCTTCGACGAGGTGAATCATGCAATTCTGCTTGCCCGCCTCAACGCGCTTGTCAAAGACCCGCAGGTGATCAAGCTGCTCCTGATGTGGATGAAGGCCAAAATCTACGACGGGAAGACCCTGAGCAACGTGGACAAGGGAATCGCCCAGGGCTCGCCTATATCTCCGCTTTTAGCCAATCTTTATTTAGACCTGCTGGACGAAACGCTGCTTGACCAGGGTCAACGGATCGTGAGATTTGCCGATGACTTCGTGATTCTCTGCAAGGATAAGGAAAAGGCCGAGGAGGCGATGGAGCTGACGAAGGAGGTTCTCGGTCGGCTGGAGCTAAAGCTCGATGATGACACTGAGCTGACAGACTTCAATCACGGCTTTCACTATCTCGGCGCTACCTTCATTCGCAGCCTAATCTTGCAAAAGGAGCCGAAGAGGGGAAAGCGGAAAGCTCCGGTGAGCATGCCGCTCCCACCGCTGACTCTGGCGTCGGCGATTCGGGGACTGGGGAAGAGGAACACCGCCATGGCACAGGCCCTCAAGAGCGCCTTGGATGACACAGGAGACGAGACCATGGAAGAGTTTTATCTTATGCCGTCGGCGGCACGGAAAGACAGTCCCGAGGCATCCGAATCGGAAAAGGAACCGATGCTTCGCACGCTGTTTATCCAGGAGCAAGGAGTTCAACTGGAGAAGGAAGACGAGAGGTTTTTGATAACGAAACACAGAAAAGTCCTGATGAAAATCCCGGCGTTGCACGTGGACCAAATCATCATTTTTGGCAGTTGCGGGGTTACCACGCCGGCGATGAAGTTTTGCCTGCAGCGGGATATTCCGATCACGCTCCTTTCCAGCAGGGGGCAATATTACGGGGTCTTAGAGTCCACGTCCGGTTCAACCAACGTGTTGCTTCAAAAACACCAATTCGCCAAATCGGACGATAAAGAGTTTTGTCTCAAAGTGGCCAAGGCTATCGTGAGCGCCAAGATTAAAAATTGCCGCACGCTCTTACGCCGCCATACCAACGAGCGGCAGACACTTGACGAGATGGACCGGCTCATTGAGAAAGCGAACACGGCGGCTACGCTGGACGAAGTCCGGGGGTTCGAGGGCGCCGCCGCAGCGAAGTTCTTTCCCGCTTTTGCGGCCCTGCTGAAGGACTCCATGGGGTTTACACACCGCCGCCGCCAGCCGCCGACCGACCCGCTAAACAGCATGCTGAGCTTCGGCTACACGTTGCTCTTTTACAACATCTTCGCCATGGTGAAGACCCAGGGGCTTCATCCTTACGTGGGTTTCTTCCACGAGATACGGTCGGGCCACCCGGCGCTGGTGTCCGATTTGATTGAAGAGTTTCGGGCGCCCATCGTCGAGTCCCTTGTCCTGTATCTGGTCAACTCGAAGGTACTGACGATGACGGATTTTGCGCTGCCAAAGGAACCGGGACTGCCTTGTTTGTTGAGCGACGCGGCAAGAAAACTCTTTATCCACCACTTCGAGGAAAAAATGAACTCGCCTATGACCCATCCGCACACCAAGTTCAAGGTAGACTATCGCCGCTGCCTCAACCTGCAGGTCGCCGAGCTGGCCAGGCATGTTAGAGGAGAGGCGCCGGAGTATCGACCGATGGAGGTGAGGTAAGATCGTGTTCGT
>JAUYJC010000303.1 GCA_030688735.1 Deltaproteobacteria bacterium | reverse complement strand
GTCAACCAAACGCGAAATTAAGCCCACCATTTCCGTAGACACACCATTGCGTGCCAGGGTCGTTGTCTTCATACGCATCGCCTCCGTTTATGCGGTATGAAAACATTATAAATGGTATTTTAGTAAATTCCTACTCCCTTAGCTACCGAGCCGGCAACGGTATGTCGATCGAAGCCGCGGACAAATCGTGGGGCCTGCGTATGGCTTTCGAGGGTCACCTGCGCATGCTCTTTGAGGCTGGGAAAGATCAAGTGGGCCGCACCAACGGCGAAATCATGGGCCGGCGCTTCAGACCCGAGTTTTACTTTTGCATCAAAAATTGTCTGTTCGAAATCGAGGCCAAGCTCGATCTGGACGGGTTCGGCAGCGGCAATGCCTGGAACTCGAACAAATCGGGAGCGACCTCGATCCTACAGCGCGGCGCGTTCCATTTCCACGCAGAGGATCTGAATCCCTATATGCCCACTGTGACTATGGGGATGGACATCTCCACTTCCTCTGCCTCAAATGCTCGCCAGGGCTCCAGCTCCACCGGTTCGCAGCGCGAGTACGACATTCTGAGCCGTCAGGCCGGGCCCAATACAGGCCGGGCTGGCCAGGGTATTGTCCTTACCTGGGATAACAGATCGCTCAGCAGCATCGGGATTCCTGGTAGACTCAGCCGTTTCCAGGTCTCTAGCGCCAGCATCAGCGAGGGCGATGACGGAGCGAGCAGCTTTAAGGACCGACGAAATTATGGTCTCTATCTTGGCGTAGAGCCATTTCAGCAGCTCAAGAATAAATGGATCAGGGGGTTAAAGTTCGATATTGGCGCATGGTTCTGCAACGTAGACAAACGGGCTTTTAACGGGAGAGCCGCTGCCACCACAGCAGAAAACGGCTGCGACCGTATGCGCCTACGAGATCATGGCGATGCTGCCAGCCAGACTATTTTCGATACCGGCGCCGATAGCGTTGGGGGTGGGCTCTACCACTTTGTTCAGCCCGGTTTCCAGTGGGAAGTGGGTCCCTATAGACTCCGTGCGGTCACTGGTTATGCTGTCGCCGATGATGATAAGGGAGCAGAACCAGGCAAGAAACGGGGACGCAATTTTATGATCGGCCATGACCTGTTTATCTGGAGCCCGAAGGGATTTCTCACCGGCTCCGCCACCACTGCCGGATCGATCATGCTTGGCACCCATTTCGAGCGCAACGACATGTCCTGTACTACCGCGGCGAGGTGCTCGGGTATCAACGGCGGTCAATTCCACCGCGAAACGCTGCTGCTCCGCGAGTGGGATATCTATTATTTCATAGCGCCTCGTATGAGCGTCGGATATAGCTGGCTCTGGTACGACGCTTCGAACCTGCGCACGGGAAAGAACCGGGCTGGTGAGAATCTCGGCGTGTTTCCAGTCAATTGCCCAACGGCTACCTGCCGTGGCAGGGGCGGCGACTGGCTCGATATGTCGCTGGACTGGAGATGGTACTTCTAGAGTTATAAACCACTCGTTCGATTAATAAAGACGGGGGAGTCAGAGATGGCTCCCCCGTCTGTTTATTGCTCTGAGCTTTTTTAGAATCTTTCTTCCGCCCGCTTCATGCCTGGTTCGCGTTCAACTGCGCGATTTTAGTCGAAAACAGATTGCCGTCTGTTTGCGTTACCGTCTCTCTAGTGTTAAAAACCACCGTAAAGCTCACAAAGAAATCGGAAATAGAGAAATGTGATGCAAACATCGCTTCTACGCCACAGTTTTTTTATCTCCTACGCGGTTATCGCGATCGCCTGCTTTGCCATCGCAGGTTGCACTTACAACCTGCCGCGGTTCGGTATCGGAGGACGCTATGAAGAGGGTAGAGATCAGTTTCTTCGTGGCCGAGGTGGGGACATGGACACGGCGGTGGTTGCCCTTCAATCGGTTGTCAGCCAGGATCCCACCTACAAGAATAGCTTGACTTATTTGGGCCGCGCCTATTATCGGAAGCAGAGGTATAAAGATGCCTACGCGATCCTGCAGCGCGCCTTAGCGGTCAATAAAGAGGATGAAATCGCCTGGATGGCCTTCGGCGTTACCCAGTTGCGGTTGGGACAGGATGAAAAAGGGTTTGAAACGCTCAAAGGGGGGATTACCTTGCTAAGCAAAGTAGCCGTGGAGGGTTATCGCGATTATCCCTATTGGGACGGCAGGGGCACGGTGCGTGGAGCGATCCGGCAAGGCCGCGTTCCTCCTCGCCAAGGGGCTAGAAGAAAAGACCAACGTCATTAACGCCACGGACCGACTGCTCTCGTTGATCGACGACGAGGAGAACTTTCAGAAAATCTCCCGGTTACAGAACGCTAACCAGTTATATTATTAACGGAAGGTTTTGCCGCTCAGCCTAGGGTTCGTCACCGTTACTATCACTTTCCCGCGACCTTTCATGAGACTCCTGGCGCCGAGCCAGATCGATCTCTTCTTCCATCCTTTTTCCCAGCCACTCGCCCTCGGCAATGAGCTTTTGCCAGTCCAGCTCTCGACCGGAGATCATAGCGAGATCGCTTTGAATCGCCGAACGGATGTCTCTCTGAGGATCCCAGAACTGTCCGAAGGAGAATCGGTGGGCTTGATTGACGTACTCGAGCCAGTCGTGGATTCCTTTCATGCCGGTCTCGATTTCCTTCAATCCCTGCGGCTGTTCGCCGGCACGGGCTAAAGCCATCCCAAGATACAACCTGGCGATATCTTCATCCCTGTTGGCGGCCACGGTCCGTTCCAGGGTTTGCCGAGCTTGGGGATACTTGCCGGTGACGTATTCGCTTCTCCCCACGTAGCTCCAAATTCCCTGCCGTAACGCGGTACCGTAAATGTAATTCGGATCCCTTTGCGCGGCGCTCTGGAAATAGGCGAGCGCCGCTTCGTGGTTGCCGATAAGGAAAGCCTGTCTACCGTGAAGGACTTCACTGCCGGTTTGGAACCCGGCGCAACCGGAAAGGACGGTTACCGAAAGGAACAACACCAAAAGGATTGCTTTCATCAATACCTCCTGCCCGTAGCCGGAGCATAGACGGATCGGGGACGAAAAGCAATCGTCAAGCGAGCACCCAGTTCACATTTACCTAAGCGACTGCGTCACCGTTATCAAGAGCCGGACGGCGATGACGATGACCATGGCGGCGTAGATGCGGCGCAGGGTTCGGGGCGACACATGGCCGTGAAGCTGTTCCCCCAGGTAGGCCCCCACGACAGCGCCTGCGACCACAGAAGCCGCCGGTCCGAGAAATAACTGGCCGGCAACGATCTTGCCGATAAATCCGAAAAGAGTGTTCATCGTGGCTATAAACAGGCTGCTGGCAATGGCGATGCGGGTCGGGATCTTCACGAGGTAGATGAGCAGCGGCACGAAGACGAAATTGCCCGCGCCGAGAAAGCCGATGACCACGCCAGTCAGCAGAGACACGAAGATAAGGGCGTTAGGAGGGAAAACAACCTGATCGACGGATAGGTTTTCCTGTGCCTCGGTGGGCGGCGGCAGCCCCATCAGGGCGCTGGTGAGCAGTGTGACGACGGCGAACAGAACCAGCAGAAAATGATCGGTTACGCGAGGTGACGCCGCGCCGCTTAAGAAAGCTCCCACGGCCGAACTTATCCCCGCCGTAAAGGCGAGCCGCCAGTGAACGCGGCCGCTGCGGAAGTGGGCGGCGCCCGCCACCATGGTGGAAAAAAATACCTGGGTGATGACGATGGCCGCGACGGTTTTGGCGTCGATGGGCGCCAGACCGATCAGCGGGGGCACGTAATACAAAAGGGGGAACATTACCACACCGCCGCCGAAACCGAGCAAGCCGGAGAAAAAACCGCCGGCGCAGCCCAGGAGCGCAATGATGAAAAGGGTCGTTGGCGTCACCGTCAGTTGCCCAATCGAGCATTCACTAGCAGATCGCCAGCGGTGATTAGAAAATAGCCGATACTGACGTAGGCGTTGAAATCAAAGAAAGCGCGGTTGACTCGGGTAAGGTCGGTGGGGGTGACGATCCGGTGCTCCCAAAACAGAATGGCTGCGACCGCGGTGAACCCCAACCAGTAGATGATTCCTAGCTGCGCCGCCATCCCCACCAGCGCGAGAAAAATGGCCGTGCAGAGGTGAAAGAAACTCGACAGTCGTAGGGCAGCGGCGACACCGAAACGGGCAGGGATCGAATAAAGCCCCTGCGCAAGGTCAAATGTCCGATCTTGGAGCGAGTAAATGACATCGAAGCCGGCCAGCCAGAAAAGCACGGCCAAGCCCAGGAATAGAGGCGTTTTCAGCTCGGCTGCATGCAGAAGAGAGCCGGCGACCGCCAACCAGGCGCCGATAGGCGCGAGAGATAGCGCCAGGCCGAGAAATAGATGAGAGGTCCAGGTGAAGCGCTTGGTCAGGGAATAAAAGAAAACAATGGCCAGGGCGAGCGGCGAGAGGGCAAAGCAAAGGAAATTGAGCCGGTACGCCGCGTAGATAAAAATCAGCGACGACACTAGCGTGAGCAGAACGGCTTCGGGAACTTTCACCGCTCCCTGAGGCAATTCCCAGCCGCTCGTGCGCGGATTGAGGGCATCGAACTTTCGATCGGCGAGGCGATTGAAGCCCATGGCGGCGCTGCGGGCGCCGACCATGGCGACCAGAATCCAGAGAAAAGTTCCCGCCGCAGGCGGATGAGCCGGCCAAGCCAGCGCCACCGACGAGAGCGCGAAGGGTAGCGCGAAGACGGTGTGGGAGAAACGGATCAGACTGGCGTAGTTGCGAATTCGTTCAATGACATTCATGGTTCTTGTCGATTAGTGATCAGGTACTCTCGTTCAAGCCGTTCAAATCGTTCAAAAAGTTCAATCCGTTGAAATGCTCCGAACTGCCCGACGGTTTGAACGCCTTGAACGTGTTGAACGATTTGAACGTTCTGGAACTAAAGGCCGAGTTTCTCCCAGATCGAATCAATATATTTCTTGGTCTTGTCGTCCATGACGATGGCGGCCGGCCACTCTCGTTCGAAACCCTCGCTGCGCCATTTGCGCGTGGCGTCGATGCCGACTTTGGAGCCGTAGCCCATGATCGGCGCGGCGTGGTCCAAGACATCCACCGGGCCTTCGACGAACACCAGGTCCCGCTTCGGATCGATGTGGTTGCCGACCACCCAGGTGACTTCCGCGAGGTCGTGCACATTCACGTCATCATCGACGATCATTAGGGTCTTGGTAAACATCATCTGGCCCAGCCCCCATAAGGCGTGCATGACCTTGCGCGCGTGGGCCGGATATTCCTTCTTGATCGAAATAATCGCGAGGTTGTGAAAAACGCCGTGAACCGGCAAGTTCATGTCGACGATCTCCGGTAAAGTAACGCGCAACAGCGGCAGGAAAAGCCGCTCCGTCGTCTTGCCGAGAAAAGCGTCTTCCATCGGCGGGCGGCCGACGATGGTGGTCGGATAAATCGGACTTTTCCGGTGTGTAATGCAGGTCACATGGAATACCGGGTAGTCATCGGCCAGCGAATAAAAGCCGGTGTGATCGCCGAACGGACCCTCGCGGCGCAGCGGCTCGCTGGGATCGACGTAGCCTTCGATGACGATATCCGAATTTGCCGGCACCTCGACGTCCACCGTTACCCCCTTTACCAGTTCGACTCCCTTCTTGCGCAGGAAACCGGTGAAAAGAATTTCGTCGATCTGGTCCGGCAGGGGCGCGGTGGCGGCATAGATCATCGCCGGGTCTCCGCCCAGGCAAGCCGCAAGCTCCATTCGTCCGCTCTGCTCTTTCTGATGCAGGTAATGGCGCGCGCCGACTTTGTGGAGGTGCCAGTGCATGCCGGTGGTGCGCCGGTCGAAAATCTGCATGCGGTAGAGACCGACGTTGCGCGTGCCAGAGCGCGGATCTCTGGTAAAAACCATCGGTAAAGTGATGAACGGTCCGGCGTCGCCCGGCCAGCAGGTCAGGACGGGAAGAATGCTTAAGTCGGGATCGTGCAAAATGATTTCCTGGCAGGCGGCGTCCTTGACGAGCTTGGGCGGAATGCCGGCAAGCCGGACTAGCTCGGCGAGAAGGCCGAGCTTGTCCTTAAATGATTTCGGCGGCCTGGTGCGGATCAGCCGGTCGATCTCGCGGGCGATTTCCTCCACGTCCCCGACGCCCAACGCCAAGGCCATCCGTTTCATGGAGCCGAAGGCGTTGATCAGTACCGGAATCGATTTACCATCCACGTTCTCAAAAAGCAGCGCCGGACCGTCTGCCTGTGCAACGGCAGACAGGTTACGTTTCATCACCCGGTCGGCGATCTCGGTGATTTCAAGCTTCGCTTTGACGGGGTGCGAAATGCGCTTGAGCTCGCCCGCGCGCTCTAGAACTTGAACGAAAGCAGTGAGGCTGTAATATGGCATTGTACCACTTGGTAATCTTAAGTGACAAGGAATAATCCCATACCAAGCGAGAAGTCAAGCAAGCCCGCAGCGAGCGGCGCCGATATAGCGGCGCCGCCGTGGCTGGCCGTGGCCCTTGTCGGAATCATCACCTGCATAACCTTCCTTCCCGCGTTGCGAAATGACTTCGTCGGCTGGGACGACGACGACAATTTCATCGATAACCCAAATTACCGCGGCTTGGGGTGGAGCCAGCTCTACTGGATGTTTACGACATTTCATTCGGGACCCTACCAGCCTTTGAGTTGGGTCACTCTAGGAATCGACTATTTGCTTTGGGGCATGAACCCGTTCGGTTACCATCTGACGAATCTTATCTTGCACGCGGCGACCGCGGTTTTTTTCTACTACGTGAGCCGGCGTCTATTCTCGCTGGTTTTTTCATTGTCCGACGAGGGAGGACAATGGCAGCTCGGTTGGAGTGCGGCTTTTGCGGCACTTTTATTTTCGATTCATCCGTTGCGGGTGGAATCGGTGGCTTGGGTCGCGGAGCGACGCGATGTGCTGTCTGGATTTTTCTACATGTGGACCCTCCACTGTTACTTAAAAGCAAATTCCTTCCCTCGAGACGATGCTCAGTCTAAGCGGTGGAGGAGGACGGCCCTCGTGGTCTTTGTCCTGACGATGCTTTCGAAGGCCATGGCCATGACGATCCCCGTGGTACTACTCTTGTTGGATATCTATCCTTTGAGAAGGCTTGGATGGAAACCGCGGCACTGGTTGGCTCCTGATGTGCGCGGGGTACTATGGGAGAAAATCCCATTTGTCATCATGGCGGTTCTGTTCGCGTCGCTCGCCGTACTTGGGCAACAGCAAGCTGCGGCGTTGAAGTCTCTTGATAACCAGGGGGTAGCCTCGCGATTAGGCCAGGCATTTTTCGGCGTCGGTTTCTATATTTGGAAAACTCTAATTCCCATCGAATTGTCGCCGCTTTATGAAAGAGCGCCTGATTTCGGTTTCTGGGATCAACGGGCGCTTGCAGGAACAGCTGGGGCGATCATCGCCACGCTGTCGTTATATTATCTCCGGAACCGATGGCCCGCCGGCTTGGCGTGCTGGTTTTATTATATCGTAGTTCTCGCTCCAGTTCTGGGCATCGTTTCCGTCGGCCCGCAGTTGGTGGCCGACCGTTATAGTTATCTATCCTGCTTGAGCTGGTCGGTGCTGGCGGGGGGAGCTTTGGTCCCTCTTTGGCAATTTCAAGCACGCACCCGTAACAGCGCGTTGATCCAGGTGGGCGCTGGGGGCGCCGCGGTGCTTTTGTTGGTTGGGTTGGGAGGATTGACGTGGAAACAATTGCGTATCTGGCATGACCCAGAGCGACTGTGGACGCACGCCGTCTCAATTGCGCCCTCAGCCATCTCTCGCCACAACCTCGGCGTCGTGCTGGCGCGGAGAGGCGCGGCTGACGAAGCCATCGAGCAATATCGTCAATCGCTGGCAATCGCAGAAGCCCGAGTTGACCCCCACTACAACTTAGGCAATCTCCTGGCCCAGCGTGGCGAAATCGACGAGGCCGGCAAACATTATCGGCGTGCCGCGGAACTAGATCCCAAAGACGGTGCGATTCAAAGCCGCCTCGGGTTGTTTCTTGTTGGGCAAGGAAATGTGGACGCCGCTATGGGGCATTTTAAACGTGCCCTAGAAATCAATCCCAACGACACCTTAACGCTTAACAACCTGGGAATGGCCTTGGCACAGCAGGGCAAGGTAGCCGAGGCGACACAACACTTTCGCCGTGCCATTGCCATCAATCCATCCGATGCCGAAAGTCACACGAATATAGCTAACGCGCTGCTGGGCCAGGGGGATGCCGAGGGGGCGATCAAACATCTTCGCCGCGCGGTGGAGATCAATCCGAATGATCCGGATAACCAGAACAATCTCGCGATTGTTTTAGCTCGGCAAGGTGAGCTGAATGAAGCAACTAAGTATCTGCGTCGCATGGTCGAACTCAAGCCGCAGGACGCTAGCGGTTACAATAACCTTGCTATTATCCTTGCCAAACAAGGCCAACTAGAAGAAGCCGTTAAGCGTTTTGAACAAGCCCTCGGCATAAACCCCAATCTAGCCGAGGCTCATGCGGGGTTGGGACGGGTACTAGCCACGCAGGGCAAGACCAACGAGGCGATGAATCATTATCAGGAAGCGCTACGGATCTTGCGGACGCGTTCTGACCGTCATGATCGGCGCTAATCTCTCGGATACGACGGTAAAATTTGGAGCGGCCCATGCTGTACGGTAAGCGAGTCGCGGTAGTTTTGCCAGCCTACAATGCGGCACGCACCGTTGAAAAAACGGTGCAAGAGATACCCAGGGAAATTGTCGATGACGTACTACTCATAGACGACAGCAGTAATGACGAGACCGTCCAGTTCGCGCGGCGGCTCGGCTTAAGAGTCTTCGTTCATGAAAAAAACTTCGGCTACGGCCGCAACCAAAAAACCTGCTACGCCGAAGCCCTCCGCACCGATGCAGACGTGATCGTCATGTTACACCCCGACTATCAGTACGAGCCACGTTTGGTTTTGCCGATGGCAGGATTAATCGCCACCGGCGTTTACGATGTGGTTGTTGCGTCACGGATTCTAGGCGGCAAGGCACGTAGCGGCGGTATGCCACTTTACAAATATGCCGCGAATCGGGTCTTGACCTTGGTTCAGAACTTCTTCGTGGGGGCCAAATTGTCGGAGTATCACACTGGATATCGCGCGTTCTCGAGGAATGTTTTGCTTTCGTTGCCTTTGTTGATGAACTCGGACGATTTTGCTTTTGATAACGAGATGTTGGTCCAAGCGATTTATTTTGGATATCGTATAGGAGAAGTCTCCTGCCCCACCCGTTACTTTCCCGAGGCGTCATCGATCAACTTCCGGCGGAGCATTAAGTATGGGTTCGCTGTGCTCTGGACTTCGATTCGCTTTAGACTCCAAAAATTGCATATTGCAAAATTTCGCATCTTTGACATGCGCGCCCACGGTTTGCGGCAATATTACCAAAGTGTCAATGACGACGGATCATTACAATCTACGACAGACCGCAAATTCTAGGCTCGTAACTAGCTTTCCTTATGGCCGGCTTTCCATGGCGAGTGCGTATCTGGTTTGACCCTGATGAACAAGGTAGACGATAAGATTGCGACGGCATCAAGATCAGCAAGGCGCCGTTCGAAGCCGAGTGTTCAGAGCCGGCCAATACCACCGACGGATACAACGTGGTTGATCATGATCTTTGGCTGCGCATTTTTGCTGCGGCTGTCTTACTTGTTTCAAATTGATTCCATTCCCCTATTTTATCACCTCGCCGGCGATGGTCGGACGTATGACGAGTGGGGACAGCGGATCGCGGCAGGAGATTGGCTGGGGAAAGGAGTTTTCTACCAGGCGCCTCTGTATCCCTATTTTCTGGGGATTCTTCAGGCAATCCTTGGGCACAATCTTTGGCTCATCCGCCTTCTCCAGATTACTCTTGGAGCGATATCTTGTGCCTGGGTTTTCCTCGTGGGAAGGAAATTGTTCTCGCGCGAAGCCGGAATCGCATCCGGTTTGATTCTCGCGTGTTACGCGCCGGCGATTTTTTTCGATGCGCTGATAGAAAAGACAATTTTGGACCTCTTCCTTATTTCCCTGCTACTGCTCCTCTTGGCTCGGGCGATCCAAAGACAAAATTCGTTGCTTTGGCTGGCCATCGGCGCCACTCTAGGTCTCCTTGGGCTTTCTCGAGAAAACGCCCTCATTTTGGTCTTGGTCGTAGGGCTTTGGATAGGACTTTATTTTTCCGGCCACTCTATGGCGACTCGGCTGCGTTGGGTGGGGCTTTTCTTCGCGGGAGTGCTGTTCGTGCTTGTCCCCGTGGGAGTAAGAAACCTCGTGGTGGGAGGTGAATTCAAACTCACAACATCACAATTCGGGCCGAACTTCTTTATCGGCAACAATCCTGCGGCCGACGGAACCTACGACTCTGTTCGAAACACAATTGGGGAACCGCAACTGGAAGGTCCTGACGCAGCCCGGTTGGCGCAGAGAGCCACGGGGCGAGATCTTACTCCCGGAGAGGTGTCTGACTACTGGTTTCACCGCTCACTGGATTACATTCGATCCCAGCCGGGCCATTGGATTCAACTTCTCGGCAAAAAGTGGCTGATGTTGTGGAATGCGCGCGAAATCGAAGACTCGGACGACTTTTACATATATCAGCGTTGGTCGTGGTTGCTCCGTTTACTTGCTTGGGTGAACCATTTCGGAATTTTAGCTCCGCTAGCGGCCGTGGGTTTGTGGCTCAGTCGAAAAAAGTGGCGGCAGCTGTGGCTGCTTTATGCCATGACGCTATCGCTCGCCGTGAGCGTGACAATTTTTTATATCTTCGGACGCTATCGTTTTCCGCTCGTCCCGCTGCTCACTCTGTTTGCCGGTGCTGGATTGGTGGGACTGGCGGGTCTATACCGGCAGCGGGCCTGGCGACCGCTGGCGGTCGCTGCTGGTGTGTTGCTGGCGGGCTCGATCCTAGTGAACTGGCCTATTTACGATTTCAGAGGGCCGTGGCCGGGTGGTTATAATAATTTATCCAACGCCTACTATAAACAGGGCAGAGTCAAAGAGGCGGTTGAGAATGCTCTCAAGGCCGTTGAATTGCAGCCCGATTTCGGAGTGGCGCATTACAACCTCGGCAACCTGTATGCCGCGCAAGGAAAGTTTGGACTCGCCAAGCAGCATTTTGAGGAGGCCGTACGCCTCCTGCCAAATTATGCCGAGGTAAAGAGCAATCTGGGCCAGCTGTTAGCGGAACAAGGCGATCTCGAAGGTGGAATTGCGCAGTTTCGCAAGTCCATCGAGCTTAACCCAAGAGTCACCCGCGCATACCTCAACCTCGGCGTCGCTCTGGCCAAGCAAGGTAAACTTACGGACGCCGTCGAGCCATTACGGCAAGTGATACAACTGGCGCCCTACCATCCGGAAGCCCGTTTTTACTTAGGGAGCGTATATGCCGCCCTGGGCCAATACGCTGAAGCTGCCAGCTCATTCCGAGACGTTTTGCGGGTTCAAAGTGACAATGCCGCGGCTCATCAGAGGCTGGCCGAGGTCCTGTCGTCGCAGGGCAAGAAAGAGGAAGCGTACCAGCATTACCAGGAGGCAGTCAGGCTCATGAGAGCGCAGAGTGATTCCCGCGGCGTTCGCTGAAGCCAACCGGTACTATTTCCCGATTTGTAGAGTGAAAACAGCGGGCGGATTGCTAATTTTAATGAAGGGGATCGGATCATCGGCCATTTTAATGGGGACCATTTTAACCGCGGGAATACCCGCGAGTCCTTCCGTCCAATGATACTTCAATATCAACTCACCACCTTTTACGTCCGATAGCTCGAGACGATTGGCAGCTGCTCTTACTTTACCATCTCCCTGAACGAACCATGTCAAAGGCTGATTCACCTTCATGAGGAAAATTGGGCCGATTTGTCGGTCGACAGTGACCAACCCTGGAATCGACAGTAAGCGCTGGACCGAGGCCGGGTGAAAGGCGACCACGGCCCCGACATTGTAAAGACGCAGGTAGTTTTTGATTATGTCGTCGTCGAGGGTCTGGATGTTACGCTTAAAGAGCCTGCCGGAGTGAAATTCTGCGAAGTGATGACGGTCGTTGTAAAGATTGATCGGTCCGCCAATCAGCTGGCGGCCGGTCCAATGCGGGATAAACGACGAGAGATACATGCCGTCGTAAACGAAGCCGGTTTCGTCGCCGGACTCCTCGAACAACACTCTGGCGTCGGCGGGTGTTTCCGTCCTAATCCAGTCGACGATGGCGCTTATTTCCGGGCGAATTCGCGTGCGCAGTTTCAATTTGCCGAGAGATTCCGTGGTTGCAAGATTGACGAGAAAGCTTACGCTGCCGGCGAGCAGGAGGACGGGGACGACGTAAGCCGGTGATGCCGATGGGCGGTCGGTTACCCAGCGAGCGATTGCATAGGAAGAAGCCAAAACCAAGACAAGATCGTAGGGAACTTTGAAGCGAAGGGGCTGCCAGCTTTTCAATAACGGAATGAGGGAACCGAAATAAGTGACGATAAATAAAATCAACACGGTGCCGGCTAGCATGGCGCCGAGGGGTTTGCGTTGGTCGCGCAAGAGTTGCCAGATGCCCAACGAACCGAGAATCAGCAGCACGAAGCGAATCCCTTTCTCCCAGAAAGACGGCCGAAAACTCCAGTAACTATTCGCGCTAAGGTAATCCTTCAAGAACGTAAACGGATCGGTGCTGACAAAGAGGGAGAGCTGCTCGACGATGGCCAAGGAAATATCGTCTTCACGGTGGGTGAAGGCTGGAACCAACCAGAATAGATTTACCAGAAGCGATAGCGCCGCCGCCGCCATAATCCACAATACAAGATTGGGCTTAAGCAAGTTTGGTTGCGCGATAACAAGTGACAGTAGCGCCGGGAGGAAGATCAACACCGATTGAACATGGAGCGGCAGGATGGCGATCGCAAAAAGGAGCCAGCCTAGATGCGCCGGGGCCCAGGATGCCGGATGCCTGGCTATGCGGTAAAAAAGTGAGAGCCCCAAAAGGCTAAGATATGCGGCAGCCGGATAGCCGACCATGCCGTAAAAAAACATCTCCCGAGGGAGGGAGTTCCACCAATATATAGTTCCCAAGAGCGCGGCCGAGGGCGCCGCAATGTTCTTGAAGTCATCTTGCTCGAACAGGTTGCGCGCGGCAAAGTAAGCAACCCAGGGAACCGACGCCGCGCTAAGAAAAGCCGTTATTTTGAACCATTGGATCGGCGTTAGCGCGACGGCCGATAGGCCGATCGAAACGAATTCAAAAATCTTGATGCTCAAATCTTGAATCGTGTTCGACGGATAGCCGGCCATGAAAAAGGGGTTGTAGCCCCAAAAGGAGCGATCCTGGCGCCAGAAGGCTTCGAGGGATTTGAGGTGGTGGAAATGAAGCCCCCAGTCCTGGTCGATGAGCGGCTGATCGTCAAAGAGGCTTAACAAGGGGGTGAACAGGAATGCCAAACCCAGAGAATGGACTAAGAAAATACTGCTCACTAAAACAACCGTTGTTTTTTCGTTCAACCGGTGAGTCCTGATCCGCTCCTGCAGTTGCGGACGGTTGGTGGAAACTCTAGCTCGTGCCCTTCGCCGCCAATTTTTGCGTGCCATGGGTTTAGTTGGGGATTTTAGCTGGGCTGAAAGAATCGAAAAGTTGCGATGGGATTTTCACACCACAAGACAATCGGCCAAGCGAAATCATGATCGGTGCAGGTTGCCGTTGCTCGAAACATTAGCGCGCGTTCATATCAATTTGATAGGGCATATGGTTCATGCTCAGGGGATCCACCGGATATAGCACGGCGAGCCAGATTTCAATGATAATGTACGCCAGAAAGGATAGCATGAGCGCCAGCATGAAGCAGTGAAAGATGTTGCTCTTTAGGCGAGACGATGCAGCCCATTCCATGCCGGCGCTCAACACTAAAATAAGGGCGAAGTATGAGGGGAAAAGGAGCCGTCCTTGAAAAACGCTCCAAACATCATAGCGCCAGCCGACCGAAACGATAAGGAAGAAGTTCAGGAGGACGGTGAGGAGCAGCGTACTTTCATAAATGATCCGGTCTTGATGGGAAGGATTGCGCTCGGTGGTTGTCCGGAATCCCCAACGGATGGTTTCCATTCCCACTCGGCTCGCGCCGACCGCCATCAAGAAAGATGGGCCTAGGGCCGCGAGATAGATCATTGATCCCAAGCGATTAAACGGCGCTATGAGATTGCCGTGGAAAGTTGATTCGGGAATTAAGGAATACCAGAAAGATCCGTAAATCATGAGCGGGTAGGAATGAACGGTGGACGTCGAAACGACCGGATCGCGCACCAATTTTAGTATATTGACATCAAACAAGGAGCGGACACCGATCCAAGTAGGTCGTTGCTCCGCGGTCCATCGCCAGAGATCAAGATTGCTGACCGTGGGACTGCCAAACAGGATGAAATTCTCCACGTATTTATAGCTGCCTAGGAGGCTCGCAATGGCAAAAAACGAAGCGAGTCGCCACAGCAGCCGGGGGGCAGGAAGTGCCTGCCGACGACCGGTCATCCAGATGAATAGGAGCAGGGGCGCTACGAATACCAAGAAGACGGCCTTGGTCAGCAGTCCCAGTCCCAGCCCAATCGCCAGCAGACAATGATTGGAGAACGACGGCGTTAGCTGTAACCGTCGGCATAGATAAAAAATCAGCGCCCCTAAAAAAATTGCCAGCGTGTCATTCGAAATAAACAGGCTGAACATGATGAATTGCGGGTGAAACGCCGGCAATGCAAGACACCATGGTTTGATCCGTTCATTGACCCAAGCCAACTGACGTAGCAAAAGAGCGATGATCATCAACGTTGCTATGGATAAGAGGAGCGATAAACCCTGGACTGCCGGGAGATTGCCCCAGCGGAAAAAGAGCGCGGCTAAAAAATAATAGAGTGGCGGGTGATAGGCTTGATTGAATTGAGCGGCATGGGGTGGAAACCAGTAGCGAGAGACGTATTCGAGCACACTAAGGTGATCGTCGTTGTTAAAATAACCCATATAGACGAACACGACGACGCGGATAACGATGCCCGCCGCGATCACGGCTCGAAACGCATGGAAATAATAACGGGATGGTTCGACAGCGGCTTGATCGGAGCGCGAGGCCTGCTCCGATCGTCCATGTCGTGACTTGGCTGAGGGGTGTTTTCTCCGTTTCATTTTAGCTGAGACCCATGCCGGCGATGGCTTTTTCTCGGCATTTTGGCGAGCGCCAATCAAAGATTAAATTGAGGCGTTTCGGCTGAAAATCCATCAGTTGGCCGCGGAAGGTGCGGGTCGGGCTGCGGATGGTTCCAATAGAGTAGCCACAGTCAGAAGCGATTCGCCGTGAATATTGCGGATCGCCCTAATCGAAGCGCCTGGGTAGTTCCTGCGAATGCTCTCTGCCAACAGCCGGTTCCCGCTTTTGAAAATAATTTTTGCCGACCTCAGAGCCAGCACGCGGTCGGTTTCCAGGGCGGCAGGCTCCACGAAATAAATATCTTTCGGCTTCTCGAAATTGGACGACAGCGTTTGGTTTAGATCATAGCGGCCCGAGAAATTAATCACCGCCAGTTTCCTGACTTGGGCAGGCAACATAAGGGGCGGATTAGCTGACGCATATGGCTCCCCCGGCTTGGGATCGATTTCAGTGTGATCGAGGATATCTCGGCCGACCAAAAAAACCGGCAAGTTGTCCCGGGCAATTTCCAAGCCGATCAAGCGCGGCTCGTATGCCATGACCCGCATAGCGGCGGTATTCGTCGGCTCTAGGCCAAAATAGAGATAGAGGTTCAGAATTATTATTGGCAGCATTGCCGATCCTGTTAGAGCCAGAACCTTTCCATGGGATAGGCGCACCGAGAGCCGAGACTCCACCCGCGGCATCAACCACTGCAAACCCAGCCCCACGATCAGGAATGCAGGAATCATAACTGCGGCCGTTCGGTAGACATAGGGCGCCCCCTCTTGACTGACGGAAAACAGGCCCGGGGCAAAATTCAAGACAAAGACACAACCGATCAGCCGCGCAAAATAAGCGTTCATGCGTCGAACCAGAACTACCAGCCCGGCAATGAATAATAAACCGGTTAGAGGGTCGAGCATCGCCAGGCCGGGAAAATTATCGCGGGCGTAGGTGCCGCCGAGCGCATGAAACATAAGGGCATGTCGCCAAATATTATTGACGATCAGCATAAAGGGATGTTCACTGTTGAAAACGCTCAATTCGGCCATTCTGACCCAGAAGGCATTTGGATTGGAGAGGTAATAGAAAAGTAGCGGATAGGCTACCGTCGCCGTCCCGACTGCAAAGGCGATCCCTTGTCTGAAGATCCATCGGCTGCGCGCGAGCACCCACTCCAAAACTAAAAAACTCAGCAGGGAAAGCAGGCAGATTCGAGATCCTAGATAGCTGTAAAGACAAAAACCGGCGGTCACTCCCGAGAAGTAAGCGTAGACGGGACGGCCACGCTGCATGGCCAACAGCAGCAGCCATATCGCCAGAGAAAACGCCATGATCATAAACGAGACATCCCAGCCGTACCGGCTGAGGCGAACCGACCAGTGGGCGACTGTGAAAAGGAGGGCGGTCCAGAATGCGACATCCCTGGCGAAAAGAAGCCGACTGATAAGGAAAACGGCGCCGCAAGCGATGATCCCGGGTATCACCGAGAGCAGTTTCATGCTCCAATAACTGACCCCGAACAGCTTGAGGATCAGGAGATTGAAATACAGATAGAAATTGGCGGTTTCTACCCAGCCTTCCCAGAGGAGAGGCCTATGGCCGAAGAGATCAAAAGCGTCATCGAGGAGTTTAAGGCTGTTGTTAAGGGTGAGGATTTCGTCCACATAGGGACCGAGGGGAAGCTCACTCAGTTTGTACAAGCGCAGTATGCTGGCCGTCGCCAGCACAAAGAGGAATTGAGCATAAGGGAAAGGGCCTGGCTTGAGAGGCGAGGGGCGCATTTCAACCCGGTCAGGCCAAAAGTAATAAGCCCAGATGGCGATTCCGACGAACCAGGGAAGCGGGGCCCAGAAGCTGTGTAAATTTGCCAGGATCGTGACGCAGATGACCACGCTTAACGCGATCAGAACCGACAGTCTCCGTAAGCTTCGGTTCAGGTAAGATGGGGACTCTCTCGCGCCGAGCGAATTCGTTGGGCGCGCTTTATTAGTTCTTAGCGGGTTTTTTTTTGACACGGGTTTGGGCTTAGGTTAGTAGCTGCTTTTAGATACATCTGAGGTGACAATCACGGCGAAGGTGGCGCTTGCGGTCGTGATCTCATGATGCGCAACGCCTCCTCGTAGTGGTAAATCGCCTCCGACCGATTACCCTGTAAGGCGAGGACCCGGGCCAAATTCTCATGCGCCGTAGCGAAATCCGGCTGAATTTTCAGTGCTTCCCGCAATAGCTCGACCGCTTTATCGAGATGCCCACGGCTAGCGAGGGCTAGCCCCATGTTATGGTAAATCTGGGGATTGGCCCGATTCAGTTTATAAACAAGGATGGAATATCCGATGTTGGCGACGGGTTCCCCTAACTGAAACGATTTCAAGAAGGCTAGTTCCTGTTGGGTAAGGAAAAGTTTCTCTCCGTAGAGAAAATTGGCGCTTATGGCCAGGTGGAGTGGCACATCGTTATTTGCAGAATCGCGAATCACCCAGCTTCCCGGAAGATAGAATGCATCAATTCCATAATACTGCGGGTCGGCCTTGCCAAAGTAAAGAAAATGGATCTTTTTGACTCCATTAAGATCCATCCAGTGCTTGAGCCCTCTCAGGTCCTGACCCCAGTCGAGATTTGAATCGAGCAACACTCTGTGGCCGTTCTTGGGACCGCCCACCAGCTCGTTAAAGAAAGCAAAATAGTGAGGATATATGCTGAATGAAGAAAAGAGCAAATAGCCTCCGAGGAAAATCAATCCTCCCCTCTTCAACCAACTCTCCTTTCTCCAAAACTCTGCCGCAGTCCCGCCGATCAAGATAAATAAAAATGGATAGACCGGTAGGATATGACGCATGCCGATATTCAAACGAGACCACACCGCTAGCGAGAAATAAAGCACCACCGGGACCAGGATAAAAAAACGCGGCCCATGGTTTCCTCGAGCAAAGAAAGATCTTCCTACCGCTCCCAACGAAAGAACCAGCGTTGGGAGCGGCGTCTTTACGGCAAAGACCACCGGGAAGTACCACCAAAAGCCTTGATCTGAAATTTCACCAAATAAGTAACTAACTCGGCTCAAACGTTTGAGAGCGAAAAGCTGTCCGCAAGTCCAGGCCTCGGGGAAAATATGATAGCTATTGATGATACGGACCCAGGCTTGGAGAAACGAGCTGTTGGGCATCCATTGATCCACTGGTAAAGGTTGACCGATTCCAGGGATCGCATGAAAGCGAAATCCATAGGCAGCCCATATGAAGAGATACGCGGTCATTGACGCGGAGAGAAGTGTCACTACCACGATTCGGCTTTTCGTCCATCGACTCAACGGCGCGCCTTTGGCCCCGGTGCTGCCTTGCTGAGGTTTCGAAGACAAAATAGAAATCAGCCCGAGCGCGCCCCAGGTGAGAAAAACTACTGGGAAGGAATGTTTCGTGACCGCAGCTAAACCAAAGCAGAGAGCCGTCAAGAGGAGATTTCTCCAGCTGAAATGGTTTAGCGTGCGCCAATAAAAATAGCTGCCGATGAAAAAAAACGCCGCGAACGGCAGGTCGGTGTGCACCACCGAACTGTGAGCCAAAATATTAGGATCCAGGGCATAGAAAAGCACGGAGGCGATGGCCGCTTCGGGGCCGAAAAGATCCCTGCTCCAAAGGTAGACGAAAAATCCCATGAGCGCGGCCAGAGCGATCATGGGGAGCTTCGCGTAGAAGAACAACGTATCAGCGTCGTTCTGTACGAAAAACATTTCTTGTGCGACGCGCACGGCGGGCGGATCCCCAACATCGCTTTCCAGGATCCGATTGTCGAAAACGCTCAACGGGCGGGGATCTTTGATGTCAATGGCCAAAAGAGGAAGCGCAGCCAACATTTTTGCTAGAGGAGGATGCTCGGGATTCACCCACAAGTCTCCCCACTTCAGATAAGAATAACCCGCGAAAAGATGCAGCGGTTCATCGACCGTGGGAGATTTTTGCGCGAAGCTTGTAATCGTCAGCGCGATAAATAGCAAGGCTATAGCGGCGAGTAAGATAGTTTCCGTTCGACGAGGGATTGGCTTTCCCCATAAAGCCGAGAAGGCGTGCGACTTATTTTTTTTTTCACTCATGGCAGTTTTTCTTGTCCCACCACAATCGCCTTGCAGGCCCAGTTGGATGCGTTTTGCGTGACTCCCTAGATTTCAAAGGTCTTTTTTGACAGGCTCTTTCATTACGTAAGGCGGTATGCTTTTTGCTGGCAAGGTGCAGAGAAAAACGCAAGATGCGGGTGTTAGAAACAATGCTTCCCTCTCTTCTCCGAGACCTTCACGGTTGACTGCGCAGTCTTTTCTAACCCTGTCTCAAACCGAGGAATCGTTCTCGTTCCATTTACAGGAAAGCGGGCAGTGAGGCAAACAAGACAAAATAATCGTGGAACTCTTGGCCGGCCGTAGTTAGTCATGGAGGTAAGTTGTCGCCATGGAAATTTTCATGATCCCAATTGACATCTATATCTCCGTCGTTGTTCCTGCCGATAACGAGGCTGAGAGACTGCCGAGTACTTTAAGACGACTGCACAACTATCTCGCGGGCGGTTGCTTGAGCTATGAGATCTTGGTCCTTCTTGATGGTCCTACGGATAGCACCCGCGACGTCCTGCGAAGCCTGTCGGCGGAGATTCATCAGGTGCGAATCATCGACCGGGCCGTCAACCGCGGGAAAGGGTTCACGGTCAGAGAGGGGATGCTGGAAGCCCGCGGTCGGATTCGTCTTTTCACCGATGCGGATAATTCGACGGACATCGCCCATTTTGACCGGATGAAACCGTCGTTCGACGAAGGGTGTGATCTGGTGATCGCTTCGCGCAATCCAAAAGATGTCGCAGGTGCGTGCCAAACGGTTCCCCAACGTTGGTACAAGCGGTCGATTGGGAAACTCGGCAATCTCCTGGTTCAGCGGGTCGCAGTGCCTGGGATCTGGGACACTCAGTGCGGTTTTAAAGCGTTTCGCGCCGAAGCCGCCGAACCGATTTTCTCCAGGCTGACGATCGACCGTTGGGGATTCGACATCGAGGTCTTAGCTTTGGCGCGCGCGCTGAACTATAAAATCGGCATCATCCCCGCGCATTGGATCAATGACGATCAAAGCCATGTCAAGTTGCCGGACTATCTGCGCGTGCTCAGGGACACCTTTAAGGTGCGGGCCAATCTCTTAATGGGCAAGTACGGACTGTGAACGGTCTAACTGTTTAAACTCCAGCCAGTCGGCGATAGATTCGGCCTGTTTGTTACGGAATTAAGCGGTAACAAGTCTGCCTAACCAACTGACTGTCAAACCGGCGACTAAAAAGAGGAGCGTCATCGGATTGCGCTGCTCGATGCGGTGGACTTGCGGGAGGATATCCGCGGTAGCGATGGCCAGGAAGGTTCCCGCGGAGATGCCGATGGCGACTGCGACGTCTGCCGGCGAAAGGGTACGGAAAAATAGGTAGGCGAGCAACGCGCCC
>JAUYJC010000297.1 GCA_030688735.1 Deltaproteobacteria bacterium | reverse complement strand
AAATTCTCGTCAGCGGCGAGCGCCAGCATGACTCACGGCGTTCTGCCAGGCCGGCGAGCGAGCAAACGAGTGCGGACACCTTGCGGATCGAAGCGGGCTTCGTTGTGTTTTCGCAACGCTTCGGCGTCAACTTTTCTCGCTTGGAGGTACGCCTCAACCTCAGAGGTCCGTCGCAGATAGTAACCAATGACGTGGTACACATCGGCTAAATTGAGGGACGAGTACTGCTGGACAATTTCCTCGGCGGTAGCGCCATCGCAAAATGCCCCAACAACGGTGTCTAACGTTATTCGCGTCCTGCCGATCCGAATGACACCGGCCGAGTCGGTCCGCAAAGGGATGATTTCCGTAACCGATGAAGACGACATGGGCTAACCTCCGATGCGCTCATTGTAGGCAACACGGTGCGCAAAGTCCAACTCCTGTTGTCAGCAACACCCAAGTCCGGAAAAGGGGACATTCTACATTTCCATTTCTTTTCTCGGTCGTCCTCTCGGCTGTAGGCTTGCCGTTAAACCAAGCGCAGCCGCCATGTCCGGTCACAAGCCAAGCCGATCAATTTTACAAAGACTTGATAATCGCCAGCTTTGTGAAACACTTCGCTCTGCGCGTTGCCGCGATTGATGACGTGATAATAGAGGTCTCCTACCGAGGCGCGGGCCGTGCGGGGCATAAAGCCATCTACCTCGGTCAATGGCCGGGAGGCAAGAGAAAAGAAGAATGTCCCCTTTTTTCACATGAGTGAAGTTTACTTCGTCAACACGACGTTTAGGGACGGCCACATGAGCCTGTGGTCGGAGCGGATGACCACCGGGATGATCCTTCCGGTCGCGGCGCTTGCGGACCGGGCGGGCTTTGTGGGGATGGAAATTATCAGCACCAGCATTTTCAAAAAATGCGTCAGAGAATTGCGCGAGGATCCCTGGGAAAGAATTCGCCTAGTAGCGCAAAAGGCGCCCAAGACTCCGCTGGCGTCGATGATGGCGCGCAGCATTTCCTCGTTCCAATTGACGCCGCGGTCGGTGCTGAAACTCTGGGTGGAGCGCTTGGCCGCCAACGGGATCAAGCGTTTGCAACTGATGGACCCGGCCAATGACTTGGTGTCGTTGGCGCCTTATCTTTTGTCCGCGGCTCAGAACGCGGGACTTGAGGTGGTGCTGGCGATTGTGTATTCGCTCTCGCCCAAGCATAGCGATGAGTATTTTGCCCAGAAGGTTCGCGACGCGCGGGCACTGAAGCCCAACCGCATTTACCTAAAGGACCCGTCAGGGCTGTTGACGCCCGAGCGCATCCAAACGCTCGTGCCCGTGTTCCTGAAAAACGCCGGCGGCATCCCCGTGGAGCTGCACTCTCATTGCACGACGGGGCTCGCGCCGCTGTGCTATTTGGAAGCGATCAAGCTGGGCATCGAGACGGTGCATACGGCGATCCCGCCTTTGGCCAACGGCTCTTCGAACCCTTCTCTTTACAACATCGTCAACAACGTCCGCGCGCTCGGCTATACCCCGGTCATCGACGAAAGCGTCATCAAACCCATCGAGGAGCACTTAATGTCCATCGCGAAGCGGGAGGGGCTCCCCGCGGGGGCGCCGTTGGAATACGATCACGCGCAGTTCATGCACCAGGTTCCTGGCGGCGTCATCTCGAATTTGAGATTTCAGCTCGCGCAGTTGCGCATGGTAGAGCGGCTGGAAGAAGTTTTGGACGAGATCGTGCAGGTGCGGGCGGATTTGGGTTATCCCATTATGGTCACGCCGTTCTCCCAGTTCGTCGTCAGCCAGGCGGCGATCAATGTTATGCTGGGGGACCGGTACCGGGAAGTGACCGACGAGGTGATTCAATACGCGCTGGGATATTGGGGCGACGAGCAGATCTCTTCGATGGATCGAGAGGTCACAGCCAAGATACTCGATCGCCCGCGTGCGCGGGAATTGGCGCGCTGGACACCGCCCGAGCCGACCTTGAAAGAGGTTCGTGAGCGGGTTGGTGGCCTTGGGGTATCGGACGATGAATTTTTGCTGCGCTGTTTTTTGCGGCCGGAAGAGATCGCAACGATGCGCGCCGCCGGGCCGCCCAAAGAATATCTGACGGCGAGTCATCCGGTGGCGACCTTGGTTCAACAACTGACAGTGCGGCCAAATTCCCGTTTTATCCGAATTCAAAAACCGCGCTTTTCGCTCGCTCTGCAACGGCGATAGATCTCCAAGAAAGGGGGCAGTTTCCCTACTTTTCGCTCTGTGCTCAGCGCAGATCCGCTCCCCAGAGCTCGCGCAGAAATCCGCTTTTGTCCAGATGTTCGGCAAAGCCGTTATCGAACAGCTCGGCAGGCTGCCGTTTGACGACGGTTCCCCGTTCCTGGGCCACACCCACGGCCTCGGTCACCATGTTGGACGGGACCAGCATGCGCCGGTTGACGAGCAGTTTCGCGTAAGCGTCGTAGGCGGATTGCAGCGACTCCTGGTCGGTGAGTCTGAGCACCTTACTGAGAGAGGCTTTGGCCCTCTCGGGGTTTTTCTCCACGAAGTGGATTGCCTCGGCCATTGCCGCAATGAAGCGCTGGACCGTCTCTCGCTGGTTGGCCAGCATCATCGCGTTGGTGTGCAGCGAACTGTAGATGAACGGCAGACCGAGGTCATGAAGCTTATAGATGACCTGGAACCCGTCCTTTTTCCCGCGCACGTCAAGAGGAGGGGGCACAGGAATAGCCTGCACGATGTCCTGCTGCATGGCCCTATAGCGCTCCGGCTGACTTCCCCCTATGGGGCGCAGCGCCACCTCGCTTTCCGAAAGATTGAATTTTTTAAGCACCGCTCGCGCCAGACGGTGATCCACCTGCCCAGGTCTCGAATAGCCGATACTCTTGCCTTTAAGATCCTCGACGCGCTTGATGTCTTTGCGCGCGAGCAGCACATAGGGCATGCCGACGAGGGGAGACCCTACAAGCTTAGCATCCACCCCTGACGCCAATCCCGGAATCGTCGCATCGCCCGCGCAGTAAAGGAACTGGATCTCGTTGGTCGTTAGCGCCGTGAGTCCGGGGCCGCTTCCCTGGATGTAGATAAGCTCGGTCCTGAGCCCGTAC
>JAUYJC010000396.1 GCA_030688735.1 Deltaproteobacteria bacterium | reverse complement strand
AAAAGGGGGTCAGAGAACTTTTTTCTTGACGAGCCCGGTGCTCCGATTATAAGCTCCGTTAGACTTCCCGCAGCATAGGATGTTCTATGGCACGGTCACCGCGAATTACCATTCCAGCGTACCCTCATCACATCATCCAGCGCGGAAACAATCGGCAGGCTACGTTTTTTGCCGAGGATGATTACCGGTTCTTTTTGGAATGTCTTCGGCAGGCTAAGGCTAAATGTCGTTGCAGGATTTACGCTTACGTTTTGATGACGAATCATTTTCACCTCTTGGTGGCACCGTCAGAGATCGGGGATCTCGGCCGATTCATGCAGAGCGTGGGCCGAAGATACGTTCGCTACATCAATGCGAACTATCGGAGATCGGGGACTCTGTGGGAGGGGCGATTTAAGAGCGCGGCGGTCAGTCGAGACGAATACTTGATTATGTGCAGCCGCTATATCGAACTAAATCCCGTGCGAGCCGGCATGGTGGCGCATCCAAGAGATTATCGCTGGAGCAGTTATCGGTGCCGAGCAATGGGCATATCGGATCGTCTATTGGATGACGATCCGTGGTACGCTGGGTTGGGAACGACTCCTGAAGAGAGGCGAGAGACATATCGACAATGGATCGAGTCGGAAGTCAACGAGAGAGAATGGGAAGAGATCAGGCAGTCAACGCAAAGGGGCCGTTTAATCGGGCGGGAAACCTTTCAGAAGCAGATTGAAGCGATGACGGGGCGACGATTAATGGGCGAAGCGCGAGGCCGGCCAAAAAAACCGGCTGTGAGTGCGGTCGAAAAAGTTCTCTGACCCCATTTTTCCCATATTTTTCCCATTTTTCACTGACCCCATTTCTCACTCCATTTTTCACTCATTTTTCCATTTTTCTCGCATTTTTCTAACTCTGGGTTCTTTGTCTCTCTCTTGAATTCTGGTGCGAGTTCCTAAAAGCGAGTTATTGCTTGCTGCCAAGCTTACTGAGGGAAGCTGGGGCGCCGATCCGCTCCGAATGCACATGCTGGACCTTGCCGGCCCCGGTGATTTTCGGTTCGCGGCGCTCCACGATCGGCAGCCCCGCGTCGCGCCAGAGCAGTGCGGTCAAGCGATCCGCGCCGGAGTCGAAGCCGACGGCATCCAAGAATAGTTCCCGAACTTTATTTTCATCTATCGGTCCGAGCCTCGGATGGACCATCAGGCGCACATCGGGCTTGCCGTTCTCCGTTTCACCCTCCGCAAGTTGATAGTCCATCGCGCCGCCGCCGAACCGACCCGGCAAGACCTCTTCGAGCACGTGAATCAAGTCTGCATGTAAAGCTGTAACGCCGCCCACCGTCAGCTTTTCAAAGCTGCAAATCGTGTGCAGGTGAGTCGTCCAGCCCAATCGGCCCAAGGGGCAGCCGCAGTTTCTCTTGGTCATGACCGCACGGTCGCCCATAGATACGTTCAGGAGAATGAGCCGTGCCCTGGGCAAAAGCGTGGTGACGAGAAGAGTATCCGGTGGAAGAGCCGGGTGCGCTTGATCATCTGGCTGGATCATGCCGAATCCGTCCTGAACGACGTGAACGTCGTCCGCCGCCTCGGGTGCCATGCAGCCGCGCCCCAAAGCGCCGGCTTCTGACGTGCCGTATCGTGTGATCGGCTGAGCGCCGGCGCTTTGAATGATCGCGAGCCGCGCCGATGTCAGGGGCTCTCCCGTCACCATAAACCGGGCTCCCTTGAGATCGAGGCCAGTGTCGCGGGCCGCCTGACAAATGCGAACCGCGCAGCTAACATAAGTAAAAAGAAAAGGCGTCCGCTTGGATGCTAAGGTCTCTACGATCCATCGGATGATCGGCTGCGGATCTCGCGGCGATACATGAACCGGTTGGGGGAGGATGAAACCGCCGAATAATCCCGCCAATCGCAGCATGCGGCTACCCCAAACATGCCGCGGGTGGAGTCCCGGAACGGCCGGATTCACCGGTAAGAACCAATTCCCCGGCGGCATGCCGCACATCGTATATTGAATCACTTGGCCGATGGCGGCGCCACCGGGAACGCTCCAGATCGCCGGAGCCCAGCGGAGTCCTCCATGAGCCTCGATCTCCAAAAATTGATCGACGGCATGGTCGCGGATCGAGGCGAAATCGATGGGAATCTCCATGGCGGCGGAGCGGCTGCCGCCGCTGCGCCAAACCATGTCCGTTGCAGTTCCCGGGTTGCGCAACTGGCCGGGCATGATTTGGAAGGACAGACTGCCTCTGACGACGGGTCGATGTCCTCTCAGTTCATCGACCGTCAAATAGACTCCCTTCCGGTAAAGAAATCGCAGCGCTTCTTCCAGGCCCTCGCGCTGCACCAAGCCTTCAAGATCGCCGAATTCGCAACCGGCGAATTCAAACAAGCGGCGATAAGGGCTCTGCGGGTTTTGATAAATTGTCCGTTTGGCCAGCGCGAGAAAGTTGGCGTTTCGATTTTCAAGCCGCGCGCGCAGCTCCCGGTGGGCTTCGTCGCGGGTGACGCGACGGCGCATCAGCGGCGGCAGACGATAGAGAACGCGCGCCGCGCTGCGCAGGTCGTTTGCGGTTGGAAGCCTGCTGGTTACGAACTTCACGATCGTGCCTAAATCGTTTAAGATTAATTCGCGACACCTCCGTCGCGGTTACAAGTTTCAGCTCAATAGCACAGTTCCACAATCGAATCTATTGAGTCTCGGCACAATACCGGGCGACTCGGCGGCGCGCTCCGTCAAAGGGAGAGTGATCATTGACCACAAAGAGCCCAATATTCTGCCATTGGGTTTTCGGAGCAACCTCCTGTGATTGCCCGTTCGAATGCACAACACGCAATGACTTCATTGAGTCATGTCCGAACCCTTCGTGATCGGAGTCTGCCCTGAGTGAAGTCGAAGGGTGCCTTCGTAGTGAAGTCCATTTTTGGTCATGGTGTAGCCGCGCTTTGTCCTTTGTGGTTTACTGGCGACATCGCTCGCTAAAGAAATTGCCATGAAGAAGAAGTATCTTGCACTCTGCGCGCTCGCAGCGACCCTCGCCTCCTGCGTCGGTCACGAAGATGAATTCGCCCGTTCTCTCGCCGTCAAGGGGTTCGCCGACTTGGTTTTGACGAACGGCAAGATCGTCACGCTCGACGAGAATGTTTCTTTCAAAGAGGCGGTGGCGGTCAAAGATGGAAAGATCGCCGCCGTGGGCGGCGACGGCGAAATGCGCCGCTGGACCGGACCGCGCACGCAGGTGATCAATCTCAACGGCCGGACGGTGATCCCAGGACTGAATGATTCCCATATTCACGCGACGGCAGGTTGTATGAATTGGGAAACCGAACTGCATTGGGAATTTACCAGATCGCTGGCGGAGGGTCTCAAGCAGATAGCTGCCCAGGCAAAGGCGAAGCCCGCCGGCAGTTGGATCGTGGTCGGCGGCGGCTGGGTGCCGACGCAGTTTGCGGAACGGCGATTTCCGACCCGCGCCGACCTGGATGCCGTGGCGCCAAATCATCCGGTGTATGTGCAGTACCTGCGGGAGGGTGCGCTGCTCAACAACGCGGCGCTGACCGCCGCGGGCATCACCCGCCAAACGCCCGATCCGCCCGGCGGAAAATTCGAAAGAAACCCCGCGACCGGAGAACTGACCGGAATGTTGCAGGGGGAGGCGGCGTGGGAATTGGTCTACGGCAAGATTCCTCCTCCGGCCCTGGACCAAGCACATCAGAGCTTGCGCCGTTGTTTTCGCGAGCTCAACCGGCTTGGCCTCACCTCGGTAGGGGATATTCAAACCCTCGGGGTCACGTTTGCCCATCGCCGACTGCTTGGCGAGATGGCGCGCAGGAGCGACCTCACCCTGCGCATAAACTACTATATCGCGCCCAATGAGCCGGGCGACGAACTGGAAGAGTTGCGCACGACGGCCGAGGAAGTGAAGAAACTCTCGAAGAACGATCTGTTTCGATTCGCCGGTTTCGGAGAGGTGTTGATTCGGGGCACCGGGGATGGCGACCTGCCTTCCAATCCCGACGGATTCACCGTCGATCCGCAAGCTCGGGAAAAATTTCGCCGGCTGATCCGATTTTTCGCTGAGGCCGGTCACAATTTCCATCTGCACGCCACGCAAGACCATACGGCGCGACAACTTCTCGACGTTATCGAGGAGGTCGAGGGCGAAGCGCCGTTTTTACGCCAGCGCGTGACCTTCGCCCACCTCGAGGATGCGTCGCCTGAGACCCTCTTGCGCATTGTCAGGCTCGGTGGAGGAATCTCGGTGCAAGACCGCATGGCGTTGACGGGGGAGCGCAACGTTCAACTTTGGGGCGCCGCCAAAGGGCGCAACGCTCCGCCGCTCCGGACGATGATAGAATCCCGTGTGCCGCTGGGCGCCGGCACTGACGCGTTTCGCTCGGGCAATTATTCGCCGATGCTCTCGCTGTGGTGGTTGATAACCGGCAAGACCGTGGCGGGCAGCGCGATTCGCGACCCTAAACAGAACGTGACCCGCGAAGAGGCGCTGCGCATGTATACTCTCGGCAGCGCGTGGTTAACCTTCGATGAAGCGAACAAGGGCTCCATCGAAGTCGGCAAATTCGCCGATCTAGCGGTGCTGAACGGCGATTACCTGACCGTGCCGGAGGATCAAATCCGCTCGCTTGAATCTTTATTGACCGTAGTCGGCGGCCGGATTGTTTACGCCGCCGGCCCATTCGCGCGGTTGGAACGTAAGTAGCTTCATTTGATAATGTCAGACCACGGAGGACACATGACAGGTCGACGACTGCTCCCTTACGTTCTCGGGACATTGATTCTTTTAGTCGCGGTACCCGGAATCGCGGCCGAGCGCTTTTACGTCAGTATTGTCGGTCCAACACTGAGCTACGTGCCGCTTTACTATGCCCAGGAGAAAGGTTTCTTCGCTCAGGAAGGTTTTGACCTGCAAGTGCTGATCGTGCGAGGGGTGATCGGCGTGAGCAGCCTGATGTCCGGCGAGATCGACGTCACCTGCCACGCGGGCAGTGGCTTATCCGCGGCCTTGCGCGGCGTGCCGATCAAGATTATTTCGGTGACCCGCGACCGCCCGGTTCACGAGCTGCTCGTCGCTCCGAACATCAATTCGCCCGCCGAGTTGAAAGGAAAAGCGATCGCGGTGGGATCGCTGGACGGCACGGCCGCGGTGATGACCCGGCGCATTCTTCAGGCGAAAGGACTCGACGCGCAAAAGGACGTGAACATCCTGAGCATGGACTCGCCGGCGCGGCTGCAATCGCTGTTCTCCGGCAGAGTCGCCGGCGCAATGATGACGCCGCCGTCGGTCTACCTGGCGCAGGACCAAGGTTACAAAGTGTTTGGCCGCGGGCGGGATTACATGCGCTTTCTTCAAACGGGAGTGGTGACAACGGACGCGAATATAAAACAGAAGCGGGAAAAGCTCGTGCGGTTTCTTAAGGCTTGGAACCGAGGGCTGAAAGCCTATCAGGACAGTCCCGAGATCATGATCCCCTACATTCAAAAAAGGCTCGGCGTGAAAGACCCTCAGACGGCGCGCCGGATGTACGACGACGATGCGCCGTTTATACTCAGCGGCGGCAGGCTCGGTGCCGATGCGGCGCGAGAAATTGTGGACATCGGCAGGGAAGCTCTGCACCTTAAGGAGCCGATTCCGACGGAAAGGGTTTTTGACTTTTCGTTGGCAAGCGAAGCGCTCAGATAATTCTGGCCGGAAGATGTCACCACGAAGGCTTCAGCGCGGCAGAGCCGCAACCAAAAACCGGGAGATCTCCCGCAAAGACGCCAAGGCCGCAAAGGTCGGAGAAAACATGTGAAAATCTTTCGTAAGAATATTTGTCTTTTCCCTCCGAACTGGGCGTCTTTGCGCCTTTGCGGGAGGAATGTCCGAATCCGAGAACCTTAAACTTCCGGAATATTTGACCGGCACGCTATGACAAACATGTTGGTCTTTGTTTTCGGATAGTAATTCTGATCGCGGGCTCCGCGTCCTTCAATTTGCCCCGGGTCGAAGCATTTCGCCAACGGCTGCGCGAGCTTGGCTATGTCGAAGGCCTGCCTGTCGGCAGACAGGGAAAAAACATTGTCATTGAGTACCGATATGCAGACGGGAAACTCGAACGGCTGCCTGACCTTGCAGCCGAGCTAGTCCGTCTCAAAGTTGACGTCATCGTCACCTCTGGCTCGGCTATTTTGCCTGCTAAGAAGGCGAGCGCGACGATTCCCATCGTATTCGCTGGTTCTGGCGACCCAGTAGGAACTGGGCTCGTTTCCAGCCTGGCACGACCAGGCGGGAATATCACCGCACTTAGCCTCATGACGCCAGATCTAGCGGGAGTTTACTGCGGCTTAGACGGAATAATCCTCAAGTGATTATTATTCAAGGGGATTAGGCGGTTGGTTTTGTCTTACCTACTTTTTTCGTCGTCAGGGCTTCGAGGCCGATGGCTTGAGCCAACAGTGCCTGAGTTAAGGTTAGCTTGTCCTGGATGGTCGCGGTACGGTATGGACCTTTGTCACCCTGGGGCGGATAGAGCAGGACATATTGCTTGATGTCTTGTAGTTCGTCTTTGAGTTGTTCGACTGTGATCCGGGGACAAACCTTCTGCATTTGAGCATGCAGGTAATTGAGCAGCGAGATGCCGAGCATGCAGTAGAAAGCATGAACCCTGATCTTGCTGTCAGTCCAGTGATACATAGGATCCCAGTTAAGCCAGTTGCCGTCTTTTAGTCCCCGGAAAATCTTTTCGATTTGCTGCTGGCCACCATAGCCGCCAACCACCTGTTCTGCGGTCCAGTTCATGCGGTTAGTCATTAGGACTGTGCGACCCAGCCGCTGAGCCATCAGCCGATTGAAGGCGGTGGTGTCCATCTTGAACTGCAACCTCCACTTTGAGTCCTCCTGCCTGAGCTCGTAGCGAATCAACTCATCGAGAAATTGCGCCGACGACAACCAGCGAGAAATCTTGGTGCGGATGTGTTTTTCTTGCAGGCGACAATCCGGTTTAGTGAGTTCGATCGATAAGCGGCGAAGCGATTGAGTAACTTTTGCCAAGCTCGCGCTTAGGCTGTGAACTTGCTCGCTTAAGAAAGGCACCGAGTATTTGAGAACGCACAGCCGCTCTTTGCCGTGCACTAGCACTTTTTGCTGGTAAGCCTGTACTCCCGGTTGATCACTGCTTAATGGAGTCAACTGATCCAGCGGCGCTTCACGAAAATCCTTGGGTGCCTGATTCCAAGGCAGTGCGGAGATCCAGCCCAGGCCAGATTCATCCAAAGCCAGCGTGTTATAAAGTGCCGCCGACCCCTTATCGAACACCAGCGTGATGCTGTCGCGAGGGATCTGGTTCTCATCGACAAAGCGCAAAAGACGCGGCAAGGCAATCGAAAACTCTTCGGTATCGGCGAGGTTGCCGGGGTAGACGTGATGACAGAGAGAAAGGCCGTAGACCCCATCGAGGACGTACGACAAGCCGACCTGGCGCAGATTGTGACGGCCTTGTTTGTTGTGACCGCGCTGCGCCAAGGTGTTGCGGCTGTTGGTGGAAGCGACAAAGGTATAGAAGTTGGTCGTGTCATAGGATAACAACCGATGACTGACCATTTGCTTGTCTTTCCACAGCGCCAAAAGCCCAAGTTGTGCCCGATCCAGATCATCCGCTTGACTCACCTCGGAACCCATCGGACTCAATTTAATTTGATCAAAACAATCCCAGAAAGCTTGTGAGGTAAAACGCTCAGGCGGGAAACGCCAGAGCGATTCTAGGACCGTGCTCTGATACCAATCGGCGACTTCGGTTTTCGGTCCGGGCTCACAGATGCGATGAAAGGCTGCCAGCAGCAGATAATGCGCTGTGGAGGGCCCCGACCTCGGAGAGGGCCAGATCGATTGCAGCAGGTCATAAACACCGGACTGCTGAGCGGTCAGCCACAGGGCAGCAGGCAGACCGGCTTTGCGGCTTGTGGCCGAAAGGGGCAGTGGTGCTGCGCGTTGCTGGAGCAGCGAAGCGACTTTTTCTGCGCTGCCGAGATAGATTTGGCTTGTGATGCG
>JAUYJC010000395.1 GCA_030688735.1 Deltaproteobacteria bacterium | reverse complement strand
CCAAAGAAAAAGCGGACCATGAGCGCTTCGGTGAAAAGAAAGATTGCGGCTGCTCAAAAAACAAGGTGGGCGAGCCTTCGACAAGTTAAACCAGCGACGCTTCCTGTCAAACCCGCCGTGAAGGCCAAGAAGAAAGTGAGTCCGGCAACCAAAGCGAAGTTGTCGGCCAAGTTGAAGGCTTTCTGGGCGGCGAAGAAAGCCGGCAAGAAGTAACCCTCCGCAATTTCTGATTCAGCGAAGTTGCCAAGTCCCGCGAGGGGTATGGCGGCTTTTTAATCTTCACAATATTTTCAGCTTGAGTAGACATTTTTGTTTCTACTCAACGAATTTTTTCATGAACGCCATTAGCTCACGGTAGTCTTCTTTGTCCGCCGCTTTCATCGCCTGGATATATCGAGATCGAACTTGGTCGCCCTCAGAGAGGAGCTGAACCTGAGGCCATTGAGGCAGGGGATGTTTGACCGAGTGCAACAAGAGGCAGATGGCAAGTGGTTCTGGACATTTTCTCTCCCCCATGCGAGTCTGCCTGAAGACCTGAGCGTCTAATCCAAATCAACGGAGAAGTAGCATGAATGTAGCGGTTATATTTCGGCAATCGTTTTTAGCGATCTGTTTATCTGTGTTGACTGCCAGTGCCTGCGCGCAGGCGCAGTCGGGAACAGCGCAATTCGAGCCGCAGGTCGGCCAGGAAGGCAAGGACGTCATCTGGGTGCCGACGCCGCAAGCGTTGGTCGATAAAATGCTCGACATCGCGAAAGTGACACCCAAGGATTACGTCATCGACCTTGGCTCCGGCGATGGGCGCACGGTGATCACGGCGGCGAAACGGGGCAGCAAGGCGCTCGGCATCGAGTACAACCCGGACATGGTCGAGCTGTCCAAGCGCAACGCCGCCAAGGAAGGCGTGAGCGATAAGGCGAGCTTCGCGAAGGCCGACCTATTCGAGAGCGATTTTTCCCAGGCCCAGGTGATCACGATGTTTCTGTTGCCCGATATCAATATTCGCTTGCGGCCGAAAATCCTCGATCTCAAACCCGGCACTCGGATCGTGTCGAATTCTTTCACCATGGGAGAGTGGAGCGCCGATGCTACGGTGGAGGTCAAAGACGGCTGCGTTTCCTACTGCACGGCCTATCTCTGGATCGTGCCGGCCAAAACTGAAGGAACCTGGCAACTCGCGCAAGGAGCTTTGACTCTTACACAAAGCTTCCAGATGATTTCAGGCACGCTAAAGACTGGCAATAACTCGACGCCGATCGCCAACGGCAAGCTCAACGGCGATCAGATCACTTTCAATGCCGGTGGTGCGCTTTACACAGGGCGGGTTAGCGGCAATGTGATGGAAGGCAGCGTCAGCACCGGCGGCAACTGGAAGGCGACCCGCGCCGGCAAGTAGCCGGGTTTCACGTTAATGAGGAAATCGGCATCATGGAACCCTTCTTATTCTGGTTTCACTGGATTCACGTCGTAGCGGCCGTCATCTGGATCGGAACTGTTTATTTTTTCAATTTTTTCCTGACGCCGTTTCTGGCAAAGACGCGCGCCGAGATGCGCGTGGAGGTGTTCAGCGGTTTAGTGCCTCTCACGTTGGCGTGGTTTCGTTGGGCCGCGTTGGTTACGGTGCTGAGCGGCGGGCTGATTTACGGGCATTGGGTTGCGTCGGTCGGTAGCGCGGTGTTTTTCTACTGGCCGCATGGGCTGGCGATCTCCCTGGGCGGACTCTTAGGTATAGTGATGTTCGTAAACGGCTGGTTCGTCATGCATCCCCATCAGGAAATCGTGATTGCATCGGCGACTCGCGTGGCTCAAGGCGGTCAACCCAATCCTGCGGCGGCGGCCCATAGCCGACGAGTCGTGCTTGCTTCGCGCACTAACTTGCTCCTGTCGATTCCCATGTTCTTTTTCATGGTGGCGGCGGGCCACGGCCCGTCGATGACTACCATGTCTCAAGCGGCCTCGCCGATATGGTTTTGGATCGTCACTCTGGTGTTAATCGGCGCGGTAGAGATCAGCGCGCTGACCGGCCTGCAAGGCGTGCTCAAGAAGCCCCTCAACAGCCTCGCCGGTACGCTGGCGGCAGGATTTGCTCTGTTAGCCGTGTTCTATGTTTTGATTGAGATTATTCGCTAAGCCCGTATCCCTCGTAGTCAAGCGATCTCGAAGTTCGAGCCGCGCGTCTCCGGTTAATGCGAGAATTCAGAATCGTCAAGTGTCAGTGTGGCTCGCCACGGAGACGCTGAGAACGCCGACAAGATCAACTAAGGCTATCATCTCGAACAACACCTCTGCGAACTCTGCGCCTCTGTGGTCGATACTCCGTCACAGTAAAGCTGGAAGAACCCAATTTCTCACGCCCCTTTCGGGTCGATGGCGATCTCCAGCAGAGCGGGTTTGCCGCTGTCGAGCATCGGGCCGAGCGCGGGCCGCACATCTTCGGGCTTGCTGATGCGCGTGCCCAGAGCGCCCATGAGACGCGCGAAGTCGCCGAAGGGAACGTCTCTCGAATCCGAGCCGACTTCTCGGCCGCCGAAGTCGCGCCGCTGCAGCTCGCGAATCGAGCCGTGACCGAAATCGTTGAATACCACCGTTGTGACCGCGATATTTTCCCGAACTGCGGTCTCGATGTCTTGCATGACGGTTAAGAAATCTCCATCGCCCATCAGCGTGATCACCTGGCGCGAGGGCTTTCCGAGCTTGGCGCCCAAGGCGGCGGGGAAAGCCCAACCCAACGCGCCCAAACCGAGTGACTTGAGGTAGCTGCGCGGTTCGAATACTTTAAGTCTTCCGGCATAGCGAGCGTAAAGACCCGCCCCCACCGTGACGATCGCGTCCCGTTTTAACATCTGCGAAATCTCTTTGACGATGAGGTGCGGCTTGCCGGGAACCTTGGCGTGGTTGGAGGGCTGAAAGTATGCCTCCCGTTCCGCCTCTCGCCCCTCGATCATTGCAGCGATGCGCGGTTGCTCCGCCAAGGGACCGTTGAAAGGTTTGAAGCCCTCGCGCCGCCGAATATCCGAGATAGCCGCCTGCAAAAACAGTTTTACGTCTCCGACCATGGAAATCTCTTCCTCAAACTGCCGGCCCAGCTCCTTCGGGTCGATATCGACATGGATGATCTTCGTGCCGGGGGAAACGAGACTCCAATCCCGCGTGGTCACGTCGGAAAAACGACAGCCGATTCCCAGCAGCACATCCGCCTGTTTGACTTCCTCGCCCGCGAACGGCGTGCCGTATTGTCCCATCGGACCGACGCACAGCGGATGGTCTTCGGGAATGCAGCTGCGGCCTTTGTTGGTGGTGACGATCGGCAATGGCAATATCGCCGCCAGCGCCAGCAGTTCTTCACTGGCGTTCGATCGCAACACGCCGCCGCCCGCAAGAATCACCGGGCGTTTGGCGGATAACAGCAGATCGCAGGCGCGGGCGACCAGCGCCGGATTGGGTCCGACTCGGGCGGCCTCACGAGTGCTGGCAAACGGCAGGGTGTGGCCCGCTTCGACCTTGGATTCAACCAAAGCGGTATCCTTCGGCAGCTCGAGATGCACCGGCCCCGGCCGGCCGCCGAGCGCGAGTGACACCGCGGTGCGCGTTAGGCGCGCAGCGGTATCCGCCAAGGTGATCCTCGAATTCCACTTGGTGATCGGACGCAGTAACGCCAACTGGTCGATCTCATGCCAGGAGTCGCGGCCGATCTTGCGCCCTTCGCGGCAGCCAGACAACGCGATCACGGGAGAAGAGTCGCGAAAGGCCGAGGCCAAACCGATGACTAGGTTGCACACGCCGGGGCCCATGTGCGCCAGCACCACGCCGGGATCGCCGGTTACCCGCGCGTAACCGTCGGCCATCGATGTGCCGACCTGTTCATGCCGGACGGTCATATACGAGATTCCCGGCGTCCGCTCGATGGCGTCCATCAGAGCCAATACGGAATCTCCACTAATGCCGAAGACATGTTTGACTCCCGCATCCGCAAGCACTTGCACGACGAGTTCTGCAGCGGTTTTCATTTGATCCTCCAAATCGGTTATTGAATCACTACGGGTTGATTCCCGCCCTTCGACTCATACTCAGGACATGCTTTCGAGGTAATGACGGACGGGAGGCGCCGACTTATTTCGTAAACTTCTGAGACGGCACGCTAGCTCGGTGCTCTAGAGCTTAAGCAGCCGCTTTGCGTTCCCCTCGAGCATCAGCTCTTTTTCCGAATCCGGACAATCCAGCGCCTCGATTTTCTCGACGGCCTTCCAGTCGCCGAGTAAGAAGGGATAATCGGTGCCGACCATGATATGGTCTGCGCCGGCCAAGTTGCGCAGGTAGTTCAGCGTATCGAGGCGATAGATCATGTCATCGTAGTAAATGTTTTTGAGATATCCGCTGGGCGGTTTTTTCGCCTGCACCGCGCGCGGTCCGCTGCGCACGGCCCAGCCTTGATCGAGCCGCCCCAGGTTGTAAGGGAAGAATCCGCCGCCATGCAACACGCAGAGTTTCAAGTTCGGAAATCGGTCGAACACTCCGCTGTAGAGCATGAATCCCATCGACAGGGCGCTGTCGGCGGGGTTGCCGCAGATGAGCCTCAAACCGTAGGGTCCCATCTTTTCAGATCCGGCAACGTCCTCGGGATGCATGACGATCAGCGCGTCGAGTTCCTGCGCCTTCGCCCAGAAGGGATCGAAATCGGTGCTGTTATAGTAATTGCCGTTGACGTTGGTGCCGATGTAGCCGCCACGGAATTTAAGATCGCGAATCGCGTGCTCCAGGACCTTGGCGGCGCGAGCGGGATCTTGCAGCGGTACCGACGCCATGCCGACGAAGCGGTCGGGATAGCGTTTGATCAGGTCGTCGATCCCTTCGTTGTAGACGTGGCACCAATTCTCGCCTTGCTCACCGGTCAGCCGGTAGCCCAGCGTGGCCGTGTGCGCTTCGAGCGCGGCCATGGCGAGCTTCGAATCCTGCATCATCTTGAGCCGGTCGTCGACGGCCGAAAGGTCGGTCTGGAGCATGAAGGGCGGGCCTCCCGCAAAGGTGAGAGACTTTTGCCCGTCTTTCTCGATTAGTTCCACGCCAAGTTGCTTGCCGCGTTTCTTGCATTCCTCCAAGAGGCCGCTCGGCACGTAGTGATGATGAATATCGATGGCACAAATTCGCATACTGAGCTTAATCCTTCCTGTTCAGATTCACCGCAGAGACGCGGAGATCGCAGAGTTCGGAGTATCCCTTAAATGAAAATTCTTTGCTCCGCGCCCTCTGCGCCTCCGCGGTTTGTTGTAAAGCTGCCTACACTCAAAATTACTGTGCGCGGCAAAGCTGCTGCCGCCGCACCTTGCCGGGGAAAACATCGTTGCAATGACCATCTTCGACCACCGTGGCGCCGTTAACCACGACCGCTTTCATTCCCGGCGGATGGCGCCGGACTTCCTGGGCATCGATGATGTCGGGCAACTTCTTGCTAACCAGATCATCGATCTTGTCGGCGTCGAACACTGTCACGTCGGCCGGCATTCCTTCTTTCAATAGTCCGCGGTTGAGACGCAGTTTTTCCGCTGGAAAGCCGGTTAGCTTGTGCACGGCTTGTTCGATACTGAACAGATTCTTCTCACGCCGCCAATAGCCGAGCACCTTGGTCGGCGCACCGTGCCAGAAGAATCGATCCAGGTGCGCGCCCACGTCGGTGCCGATGAGGGTCGTGTCGGATTTGATCATCTCGGCGAGCAGCTCCTGGTGCGCGTTGGCCAAGCCATGGTAAACGCACTGTGACTTGAGATCGTCTTCCAGCCAGGTATCGAAGAATGCATCCACCGGCGGCTTTTCGGCGAGCCGGGCGATTTCTTCGACGTTCTTGCCCTCGAGTTTTTTCAGCTCGGGTTTCTCGATATGTTCGAACACCACCCGGCCCCAGCCGTGCCATTCGGGAAATTCCGGTTTGCCGGCGGCGGCGATGCGCTCTTTCTCGAGATTCCTTCTGGCTTCTTTGTCCCGCAGCGGGCTCTTCAAGTCTCCCGAATTCTTGATCGCCTCCCAGGTCGGCAGACCGTTTAAAAAGAAGCAATCATCGATGGTGAAGCGACGGATATGGGTATAAGGAATGACGACCCCGTAGACATCTTGACCGCGCTTCTGCGCTTTCTGCATGAACCCAATGGCCCGGGTTGCATCGGCTTTTTGTCCGGGGCGCTGGCGGAATTCATTGCCGATCTGCAAGCAGCGGATTTTTTCCAGCATCGCCGGAACGCCGGTGTCGGGCTGGAGCATCATCTGAAAACCGTTGAACTGAAAGCAGCCGTTACAATCGGCGGCGACGTTGGCTAGCTCGACGATTTCATCATGGGTAGCGAAGGTGCTCGGGGTGCCCGCGTGAATGGCGGGGCCGCCGCGCGGACTGGTGGAAAAACCGATGGCGCCCACCTGCATGCCCTCGCGCACCATTTTTTTCATGGCGGCCAATTCCTCGCCGTTCGCCTCGCGCTGATAGGCGGCTTCGCCCATGACCGTCAAACGAACCGGTGAGTGGGGCATCAGCGGCAGCACGTTAACGGCGATTTTGCCTTCGATGTAGTTAAGATACTCGGGGAAGGTGTTCCACTTCCAATCCTTGTCATCCACATACTTGTCAAGAACGCGGCGGAGATATTGAACCAAAACCTGGCGCGGTTCCGGCTTCGGCGGCACCGGCGCGCAGGAGGCGCCGCAGTCGCCGATGACGATGCTGGTCACGCCGTAGTTCACCACCGGGTTGCCGTTGGGATACTGGACGACGAAGGCGTCCATGTGCGTATGGGCGTCGATGAAGCCCGGCGCGACCACATGCCCCTTGGCGTCGATTTCCTTTTTTCCCGATCCCAAGTTCTTGCCGATTGCCGCGATGTTCTCGCCGTCGATCGCGACGTCCGCTTCGTAGCCGGGACCGCCCGTGCCGTCGATCACCGTGCCGTTTCGGATCACCAGGTCATGCGCCATAGGGATTTTTCCTTTCGAACACTTCTTTGCTTATCCCATCGAACCTTGCTCACTGTCAACTGCTCGGAAGCGGTTTTGGGTTTCGAGCCTCGGGTTCCGAGTTCAATGGAAACGCGCTGACAGACGCTATCGCAAAAATGATTCATCTAGCCGAACGGAGGGAACGAGTCTCATTGGGAGAGGCGGCCCACAGAGTTTCGGGTCTCGCATTGACGCGAAACCCGAAACTCGGAACTCGAAACCGCGCGAAGCGCGCCTATATCGCGTCTTCCGGCCGTTCGTACTTCGCCTTGCCCATGCGCTCTTTGATGGTCGGGTAAGCGATTGTCACGATGGTCAACGCGATCAGGCCAAGAACCGTTGGAAAGAGCAACCATTTTGCGCCATAAGCGGCGGTCGAGATCCACAGATAATTTTCCGCGATTTTGCCGAGAATTAATCCAAGGATGAGCGGCGGACGGGGCCAGCCGTATTTCACCATGAAATAGCCAATCAAGCCAAAGGTAAGAGTGGCGACAAGATCTAACAGGTTGTTGTTGGCGGTAAAGGAACCAATAAACACCAGGAACATGAGGAACGGGATCAGGAGCGATCCTCGGATGAACGTTAAAGCCGCAAGATGATTGATGATTAAAAAACAAATTGCCGCAACTATGATGTTAGAGAGAATAAGCACCCAGACCATCGAAAACGTAATGTCGAGGCGTGATTTGAGCATTTCCGGGCCGGGGTTGAGTCCGACGATCAGCATAGCGCCAAGCAACAGGGCCATGCTGGCGCTGCCGGGAATGCCGAACGCAAGGGTCGGAATGAGGTCGCCGCCGCGGGTCGAGTTGTTCGCGGCGCCCGGACCGAGAACCCCTTCGACCGCGCCTTTGCCGGCTCTCGACTTATCCTTGAGGTTACCCACAGCGTGAGCGTAGGAAATCCATTGAGCGACGTTGGCGCCCAAAACCGGCAATACACCAAAATAGACGCCGATGAGGCTGCAACGAACCACCAGCCAGAAGTGTCGGAAGGTGTCTTTAACGCCTTCCATGACACCGGTTAGCTTCTCGCCTCGTTTGCGGTCGCCCGCTATGCTCGTGCCGCGGACCGCCAGGTCGACGATCTCAGGAATAGCGAACAAGCCCACCACGACAGGAATGATGTCGAGACGGTCCCATAGATAGAGAAAACCGAAAGTATAGCGGAGCGAACCGGTCTGGGGATCGACGCCGATGGCGGCTAACATCAAACCGATACCGCCGGCCAATAGTCCTTTGATCAGCGACGCCCCGGCCAGTGTGCCGATAAATGTGATGCCCATGATGGCAATGATGAACATTTCCGGCGATCCGAAGAGTAGGACGAGTGGGCGCATGATCGGGATCGAAAGTGCAAGAGACAGCGCGCCGATGACCGCGCCCAGCACCGAACTCATGAGCGCAGCGCCGAGAGCGCGGCCGGCTTCGCCCTTTTTCGACATGGGATAGCCGTCGAGTATTAAGGCGGCTGAGGACCCCTCCCCTGGAATCCCGAAGAGTATGGAGGTTAGATCGCCGGTGGTGCTGGTGACTGCGAGCATGCCGAGAAGGAGCGCAAAGGCTGATATCGGATCTTTGATGTTATAGGAAAACGGCAGCATCAACGCGAGTGTCGCCAAACCGCCAATGCCGGGGAGGAGGCCGACCCAGAAACCGATGAAGATGCCCGCCAACATGTAGCCGAAAGCCGGCCAAGCAACGGTTTGCCAAAAGCCGGATATTGCCGCCTCAAGCATTTGTGTCTCCTTCAGGAATCACGGTTGGACTCGAAGCCTGGTCATTACCGTATCTTGGCGGCGGAATCAACTCATTTCTCGGGCGATTTCACGTCCGCGCGCTGCCGTCGAAGAACCTGAGTGTTTCGGATCCGAATTACTTACTCAGAATACGCTTCAAAGCAGCAGCAAGTTAGGTGGATTGCTCGACGGCGATGTCGATTTTCCTTCTGCGCCTTCCGCCGATCATTTAGCCAAAAGCTTTTTCAACCATTCGATAACTTCGGGAGGCTGGTCGATGACCTCTTTAGCCAACGCTTGCAGATCTTCGCCGCTCACGGGCCTGATCTCCCAGCCTCTTTTTTTGGCCTCGTCCATAAAATCCGGGTCTTTGAGCGTCTTGGCATAGGCCTCGCGCAGGATCGAGGCGCGATCAGCCGGCAGACCCGGCGTCGAGACTATTGGCCAGGCACCAAAACCGCCGGCGCCCAAGTATACGATCGCTTGGCGCCGCTTGGTGTCCGCCGTCTTGTATTGGTCCATTAATTCGAACAGGGTAGGGACATCGGGAATCTTGGGGTTGCGCTGGCGCGGGGTCTGAATCATGACGCGGACGAAACCTGTCTTGTGCCAGGTAATGAACGGCTCCCTGCTAAAGTACGCGGCGATGGTGATCGCACGGCAGTGCACCTCGCCTCGTTCCAACGCTAAATCCTGCTCAGCGCCTCCGGGATAGCCGGTAATAAGCCTGAACTTCAGCCCGATGGTCTCCTCAAAAAGTTTGGGCACGTCATGGCCGCTCGTGCCAACCCCGGTCGCCGAACAGCGCGGCGGCTCCTTTGCGTTACGGATGTCCTGCAAGGTTTTGTATGGCGTGTCTGAGCGCATGAAGAGCAAACTTCCATTCTTCTCCGGAGAGCCAATCCAAGTGAACCTGGTCCAGTCGAACTGGACTTCTTTGCGGCCGGTAAGCTGGGTGTAATACAACCCTGGAGCGATGGAACCGAGGCTCAAACCGTCGGGTTTGGTGAGATTGTAGACATGATTGGCGGCGATCATACTGCCGGCGCCAGGCATATTCTGGACGATGATCTCGGGATTTCCGCGGAGGTACTTTCCCATGTTGCGCGCATACGCGCGAGCAACCAGGTCATGGCTGTCACCGGACAAATAGCCGACGAAAATTCGCACGGTCTTGCCTTGGTAAAAAGGCGCCTGGGCAAAGAGTGGTTCAAGGTTCAAAGGGTTCAAGAGATCAAAAGTTAATAGAGAAACCATCAGAAAGAGTTTGAACGTTTGGACCTGTGAACTTTTGAACCGATGTGTCAGGTTGTCTGAACTGCGGGTCATGAAGCAGATCCCTTTCTCTAGGAGCGACAGTGAGAACGCCTACTTTCCCAACACCCATTTCATTCTTTCGATCACGTCGGCGGGTTGAGCGATGACATCTTTGGCGCGCGCTTCGAGGTCATCGCCGGTCACCGGATCGACGTCCCAGCCTCGTTTTTCCGCTTCCGCCAGTAGCTCGGGATCCTTGATCGCCTTGGCGTAAGCGTCACGCAGAATCTTCACGCGATCCGCCGGCGTACCCGGCGGGGCCGTGACGGGCCGCCCCAGTGTGACGGCCGTCAGTATGACTCTGGCCAGCCGCCTGCCCGCTTCAGCGGTTTTATATTGCTGCATGAGCTCGGGGAGTGTCGGGACATCTTTCATGCGCGGATCGCGCTTGTCGCCGGTCTGGAGCACGACACGAGTGAAGCCGGATTTGTGCCATCTCTTATACGGCTCCCTGCCGAAATAGGTTGCCACCAGCGGAGACCAACAGACCACTTCGTTCCGTTCGACGGCGACATCGATCTCCGCGCCGCCTTGATAGCCGCCGACAATATGAGTCTTGATCCCCAGGACTTCTTCAAGCAGGCGAGGAACGTAGTGGCCGCTGGTTCCCGTTCCCGAGCTGCCGCAGCGCGGCGGCTCCTTGGTGTTGCGCAGG
>JAUYJC010000283.1 GCA_030688735.1 Deltaproteobacteria bacterium | reverse complement strand
GGACGCAGCCATTTGGCGATGGTCGGGGTCCACGCGACCTGGCGCTCCACCATCGCGCCGATCACCCCGTCGAAATTCTCGCTTTGGTAATAAGCGCCGGCGAGCTCCTGATCGATCACGCCGCCAAGCCGATCCTCGGCGAGCTTGCGCCTGGCCGGGGCATAGGGGATGGAGCTGTAGCCCACCGACCAGATATGCTCGATTGCGTCGACGCCCGCGTTGACGGAGCCGACGACGTCCCAACTATGGGCGGAGACCGGCATGTCCAGGCGGTGGGCTTCGTCGACGGCGACTTTCAGCAGGTCCAAAGAAAGAAACTCGTTGACTTTGAGGATCTCGCAGCCAAGTTCCTTTTTCCGCTGCACCGCTCTGCGCACCTCATCCGGCGTCGTGACGATGATGTTGTCGCGAGCTGTGCGCGAGCCGAAGGCGTCGTGCCCGGTGCCGACGGCGCCGATCGCCCGGCCCGACATCCAAATCCGCGGCCCGCGAATTTTCCCCAGAGCGGTGCCCTGTTTTTGCGCCAGGGTCCACGGGCCGTCCTGATAAAGTTCTATGGAAGCGCAGGTGGTAATCCCCAGATGGAGATAAAGCTCGCCATGGAAATCCTCCAGGTGGCCGTGACCGTCGATGAAGCCCGGCAGAATAGTTTTGCCCTTGACGTCGATCACCTGCGCATCGGCAGGAATAGCGACTTCGCCGCTCCTGCCGACCGCTTGAAACTTGCCTGCCTGGATAACGATGACGGAATTCTCGATGGGCGGCCGCCCGGTGCCGTCGATCAGTCTCCCACCCTGCACCACGAGTACCTTCTCTGCCATATTTGTGTTTCCTTCCTCGTTTCGATCAGCAGACTGCTACAAGATAGGATGCTCTTGCGAACACTGCGGCAGCTCACCAAGCAGCGCAGCTTGCTCGATCCGGCAGTATCAATCCCTCAGCGCACACTATTCGATGCACCGCTTCAGTGTCAACGCGATCTGTAAAGACCATTTAGGGACCATGAGCGGATTGGCGACCGGGGAACTACGGGGCCGGAATTGAACGGTCGGGCGTGAGGCTGAATTCTGCAGTTGGAATTATGTCCACAGGAACTGCCGGATGATTACGAGACGATGAAGGTTTCGCTGGTCTTCGCTATGCCATTTCTGCTCAAGGCGAGCATGTTGCCTGAGCGCGCGGTAGTAGGCCGCGTACTTCCGTTTGTCCGGTGTTGCCAGTCTCAGGAATTTTGTACCTGCTACCTTCTCAAAGCGTAGCGGCGGTCGGGCGATCTTTTTGTCATCCAGCGGTGTGCGTCTGCTTGGCCTTTTTTTCATCCACCATCGGTACAGGTCGCGAATTTCCTTCCAGACCCGTCGATGGACCGCGTCCTGGTTCCAGTCGATGTGCTTGTGGGGAGACTCTTGCTCCACGAAGTCCGCCAATAACTGAAACGCCGCGTGGAGCAGGACCTCGTCCTTGTCGTGCCAACCAGCTCTGAGTGTACGGATAGTGAGTCGGATCCCCTTGGATTTTCTGTATCGCTTCATGATTTTGGAGCGCTGCCGTTCCTTGCATCTAAAATCCCAGGGCAAAGAGTAAACTTGGCCGCATCTGCTCCATCTTGCTCGCGCTCAAAGTCGTGATGAGCGAGCCGATTTTTCCTTTCGAGACGGTTTGAAGATGATCAAGGTTAACGGCGCAATCCCTAGCCATGCCGTCTGCCTTAGTCAATAAAACTTCGGATGGAATATCCCGAATGGACGAGGTGATTGGGGCAACGGTCACTTCTCCCAGAAATTCCACCGCCGAATCTCTGGTCAGAATCAGAACCGGCCGTTTCTTGTCAGGTCGGGAAAACAGATACCATCTGACCTCGCCTCTCTTCATCAATCACCCCAGACCTGTTCCGATTCCCAGCCACTGAACTCGCCGCGCTTGACCGGCTTGCGCTTGTAGCCTTCGCGATGCCTGGACTCTAATTGCTTTACGCGGACTTCTTTAAGGGCAGTACGCAGGGCTTCCCTGGTAAAGCCGGATCGCGTCGTCCCCAACTTCTTTGCGGCGCTGTCTACCGCCTTTACGAGGTTTTCATCCAGGGTCATTTGCACGGTTTTCATAGGTCGATCTCCTGCTAGTAGCTATGAATATAGCTATAGTAGCCCACGTCAATAGTTCGCTCAACTGTTGTAAGCCAAAAACCGGGGATGCTCTTTTGTCAACCGAGAAGGGGAAGCGCCGGATCTCTCTTGAACGACGCGGGCGACACGCTTGCCTTGCATCACCTCCGAAAAGGAGAAAAACGGGCGAGTCCAATTTTGTCGGGATATTGTCCCGCTGCCGCGGGATGACGGAAGGAACCGGTACAGGGTTTTTTTACAGCGCGATCGTTTCGATCCGCTGGATTTCTTCGCTGGAGAGCGCCAGTTGTTCGGCCTGGAGGTCTTCTTTCATATGTTGTTGGCTCGTGGTTCCGGTCAATGGGAGCATGCCGATTTGCATGGCGAAGCGAAAGATGATCTGCGCGGGACCCGTAGTTAACCGTTTGGCGATCGCTTGAATTTCTCGATCGGCAAGGACTTCTCGATTGGCGGTTAACAGCGAAAAGCCTTGATAGATGATGCCATTCGCCTGGCAAAGCTCCCTGACCTCTTGGTCCCATGCGAGCGCGGCAAAACAACGGTTCTGCAACAACATGGGTTTATGACTTGCCTGGTCACATAGCTGTGCGAGTTGTCCGGGCGCGACATTGCTGATGCCGATCAATTTGGTTTTCCCCGATTGATAGAGCCCTTCCATGGCCGCCCATACTTCCCAATCGGCTTCGCCCAAGCCGCGCCGCGAAATGGGCGCGTGCAAGACATAGGAGTCGACATACTCGGTGCCTAGATGAGTCAACGAGCTGTCAAAGGACTGTCTTACCTGGGTGGTGAGATCGGCCGAGGCATCGTACGGGGTTTGGCCGCCTTGGCCATCGACCGAAGTGAACTTGGTTTGGAGAAACAGGGCGTCTCGCTTGATGCCTTTCTTTTCCAGTCCCTGCAAGGCTTCACCCACCAGAGCTTCCTGGTAATGGATCAGTTGATTGGCCGTGTCGATGGCCGTGAAGCCCGACGCCACGGCTAATTGCACCAGCTGGGTCGTGGCCTCTTTTTTCCAAGCCGTGCCGTACATAAAAGTAGGAAGAGGAACGTGGTTATAGGCGGTCAAGCTCATGCTGTTTCCTCTAACCCGAATCCTGCGCCACCGCCACGCAACAGGCCGCGCCCGATCAGGGTTCGCTCAACCTTGGCATCATAGAGCTTCATCAACTGAGCCTTCACGAGATCGCCTTCAATCACGCCGAGACCATGCGCTATGGCTTGCAAGGTGGCCATCCCTTCGGGTCTGTGTTGCGCGCGCAGCTGAAACTTCGAACTGTTCGGAGCGCTGATCTTTACCCTCGGTACATCCTTCAATTCATGATGCCGGGAATGAACTTTGCGCGCCTGCCGCCAGGTCCCGTCGGGAACGATGAGTTGAATCGGCGTCCGATTTTGCCCGACGAGTTCGTTATTCAATTCCACGGCATCGACGGTGGGGTAGAACAAAAAAGTCCGATACCGAGGGGTCAACAGATCTCTCAGGTCGAGAGTTTCTCTTGTATCCCCCCGCACCCGCATCTCGCTATTCACGAGCGCTTTTAGCGCGAGCCGGCCGGTGTTGCTGCTTCGCTTCAGCTCGTTCACGTGAACTATCAGACAAACCCTGGTGTTTAAATCGAGCGTCGGTATCGAGTCGCAGATACAAAGCGGCCGAGTCAAATAGCAAACCGGACAGGGGTCTTTGGTTTTCTTCCGAGTCAGTTTGAGTTTCCTTCTCGATCACTCAACACGAATGCCGGTCACCGCTTCCCTGGGCAAATCACTGCCTTTGCGGTCGGGTTAGAATGGATGAAAGACGCAACGATGCCCCAGCATAAACCTGTGCGGCAAAAGCGCGAAAACCTTTCTATCCGGCTGCGGCATGGGCCGTCTCGACTTGCAGGCTAATCTTTGGACGGCGCGGACGCGATGTCAGGCGTAGCCGCCGCAACAGGATTTCTCTCGATGGGATGCGGGATAATCGACGTTATCCCGCACTTCGCTCGCGGGGAGCGAATCATTTAATAGTAAGCGAGAAACCTTTGGCCTCTTTTTTGGCCTTCTTGGCGGCTCTCTTTTCCATAAAAGTCTTCATGGGTTTTTTCTTGCTCTGTTTCTTAGTGTCCTTGCCTTTGCTCATGATAGCCACTCCTTATGATTGTGTTTGATAGGTCGCGCGGAACCGTCCACGCTTTCCTATCGATTATTGCCGCCTCAACTCCTCACGCCACTGCATCACTCACCACAGCAGATTTTGTACTTTTTACCGCTTCCACATGAGCAGGGCTCATTGCGTCCAAGTTTCTTTTCGACTTTCTTTGGCTTCGGTGGATTCAATAGACGTTCGAGGGCGGTGATATCCTCCGGCTTGTCCGGTTCCAGTCCAATCTTGTATTTCCACCCCTTGTCATTAAACAGGCGGCTGACTTCTTTGAGTCTCGCTTCTGTGCGCACATGCACAACCGCCGGATTTGTCTCCGTTCCCAGTTTCGCCGTCTTTCTAAAACCGCCGACTCTTAGCCGATTCTCGCCGTCGATCATGCTTTTCATTCTGCCAATGTCGGCGATCTTGTTTCCCATGGCTTCATTATTCCAAATATCTTGGGACTTAGCTACCCCGATGCGGTCAGAAGCCGTTCGAGTCGGTCCACCCTCATTATGGACGGTCTAAGCAAAACGAGGTTGCCGTTTCGGTCTCGCGCATTAGTCTTATTCCCTGTCGTCCTCGTTCCGAGACCGTTACTATGCTAAACGTCACACTATGGCTCTCAATATAGTTTCACCCGGCAAAGAAAAATCCCTGTTGGAGCGCATGCAGGCCTTGGGCGTTCGCGAGCAGGACATCGAAGAACAATTCGTTCGCTCTTCCGGCGCCGGCGGGCAGAAGGTCAACAAGACTTCTAGCTGTGTTGTGCTGCACCACCGGCCCACGGATATCCGAGTGAAATGTCAACAAGAGCGCTCCCAGGCGCTCAATCGCTTTTTGGCGCGAAGAATCCTGCTGGACAAGATCGAAACCAAGTTAAGAGGCGCCGAATCCGCGGAGCAGCAGGAAATCGCGAGAATTCGCCGGCAGAAGAGAAGGCGCTCGCGGCGCGCGAAGCAAAAGCTGCTCGCGGACAAGCGCCACCACGCGGAGAAGAAATCTTCACGGGCCGGCGTGCGGCCTGAACACTACGAGGATTAGGCGTGAGAAATCAGTTGCGTCGCGACCGAAGCGGCAATCTTATTTTTCTTGATTTCCGCCGGTTGTTCCTATTTGCTTATATCTTCTTTATGCTCCGAGGTCACTATTCGGGTCCGGCGTAGGCCGCCGCCGTATTCGGAAATATCGCCTTGACGATCTTGAAACGGGAAATGTCGGCGGTCGCGTCCATGTGCAAGAAGATGGCGGCGGCGCGGAAGAGCTTCTCGATGCCGAAGTCGAGCATCACGCCTGCCGCCTTTTGGACGCCGCTCGCGGCTCAGGAAAGATTGTCAAGATTGGCGGGCCTGATCCCGGCGCCTCCCGGCGCTAATTTTTTGATGTAGTCCCGCTAAACAAGCAATCGGGTTGGCCCGAGATTGCAGCTCTTGATGTGCAGAGTGAGGGATCACTACAGGTTGGCTGTCAGGGTGAATTCAGTGTGAACCATCCATCAGTTGATTCTGACGGACACGGGGTTGCCGTCTCATCCACGGTGACCGCTCCGGGCCTTGGGTTAAATATCTCCCCGCGCTCTCCATCGGCACGTCTGCTGGGCTGGAGCACGCTGCTCTTGAAGCGCCATGAGTTTCCAGTTGCGCTTGCAAAGATGGTAGCGTTCGATGCCGGACGACCGACATCACTTGACGCCCAGCGCTCGCAGTCACAGGAGTCCAGATCGTGGGTGCTGGCGGTTCACTTGTCGTCGGCGGTGAGATTCGGTCTTTGCCTGTTGGTGTACCTTTAATAATCCGCGGCACACTGGCGATTCAGTCCGCAACGGATGGACGACTGGATATAGTAGGCGATGCAAGCGAAGTGCG
>JAUYJC010000269.1 GCA_030688735.1 Deltaproteobacteria bacterium | reverse complement strand
AAGAGATTCTTCGAAAGTCTTTCGCTGGGCGTCGTTCATGATGTCATAAACGAGGGCATGCACTTCTTCTTTCGAAAGCGCTGGTAAATCCATTTTTTTGAGATCACCGTTAACCCGTAGCATCGGCGGCTCACCGGAACTTAAATGGCAATCTGACGCATTCTGCTCCACTCCGAAGGTCAATAGCTGGGTAATATCCATATCTAACGCTCCCCGCCCAATTCTAACATTGGTATTTTAATACACCGATGTCCAAGCTGTAAAGGTTGACGCAAGTTATCCTTTTGGGGAATTGCTTTCGTCCCCTTTCCCTTAATGGGCAGCAATTTGAGTACCAGCACGTCATAAGCTCCCTGACAGGTCTAACTGTTCTACGCGTTTTCTTGCTTTTGCCCACAAAAGCAGCTAGTTAAGCATTGGGTTTTTAGGAGAGCTTGAGTTTGCAGCTAGGACATAAAGTGGCCATCGTGACCGGTGGTGGGACCGGAATTGGCAAAGCCATCGGTGCAAACCTAGCCAGAAACGGTGCCCGGGTGGTTATTGCTTCTCGCAACCCTGCTCACCTTGAAGCCACTAAAGCCGACTTAGAGAAGTTGGGTCTGCCGGTTCTCGGGCTGCCGATGGACCTGCGCAAAAAGGAGGATATTCAACGAACGGTGGCGGAGGTCGCCGCCAAATGGGGAGCCATTCATATCCTTGTTAATAACGCGGGTATTTCAGGCCTAAGCCGGACCGACGATCCGGATGATGGAATGTGGTACGACGTTCTGGACACAAACCTAAGCGGCTTATACCAGATCACAAAGGCAGTGCTGAAACATATGCCGAACCATTCCGGCGGCCGCATCATCAATATTTCTTCCGTGCTCGGGAAATTCGGCGTGGCCGGCTACGCCGCCTACTGCGCGACCAAGCATGGCATGATCGGTTTCACCCGGGCGTTGGCTTTGGAAGTGGTCGATCGCGGTATCACGGTCAACACCGTCTGCCCCGGATGGGTCGACACGGAAATGGCGCGCCGGGGTATCAACGAGTCGTCGTTAAACCTCGGCATCACCCCGGAGCAATTCAAGGAGCAGGCAGTCGCGGCAGTGCCGATCCGGCGCTTCCTCGCTCCCGATGAGGTTGCGGAGTTGGTCTGTTACCTAGCGTCGGACCTGGCCAAAGGCATCACCGGCCAGGCGATCAACATTTGCGGCGGGCAAACGATGCTGTAATTCGTCGAATGGCATTCTAGCCACTTTTCTCGCCACACACTGCCCACGCGAAGCAAAACCAACCCTGTGAGCGCTCAGATCATCACCATACGCAATCCCGCTACACTGCAGACGATTGCCGAGTTGCCGGTCGCAAACCCGGCCGAGGTGGCGGCCGCCGTCGCGCGCGCACGGATAGCGCAAATGATCTGGCAAGGCACGAGCTTCGCGGAACGCTCGCGGCTGCTCTACCGCCTGCGCGATCTCTTGCTCGATGAGCAAGAGAAACTCGCCGACGTCTTGACCTCGGAAACCGGCAAGCCGCGGGCCGAAGTCTACGGGAACGAGCTGTTCTATCTTTGCGACGCCATCGGCGTCTGGGCGAAGAAAGGCTCGGGTTTTTTGCGTGCGGAAAAAATTCGGCCCCATTTTTTGCTGCTGAAAGCGAAAAAGGTTGTCACCATATATTCGCCGCGCGGCGTCGTCGGTATCATCAGTCCGTGGAATTTTCCTCTCACTCTGACCTTGGGCGAAGCCCTTCCCGCGCTCATGGCGGGCAACGCCGTCATCATCAAACCTTCCGAACTGACGCCTCTCTCAGCGATCTTCGGTGCGGAGTTAGCCTTCCAGGCTGGTTTTCCTGAAAATCTTCTTCAGATCGTCGTCGGCTATGGAGAAACCGGAGAAGCGCTCATCGACCACGCGGACATGATCGCTTTCACCGGCAGCGTTGAGACCGGCAAGCGTGTCATGCGCCGAGCCGCGGAGCGGTTGATCCCGGTTTCGCTGGAGCTCGGCGGCAAGGATGCGATGATCGTGCTCAAAGACGCCGATCTCGAGCGCGCCGCGGGCGCGTGCGTCTGGGGCGCACTGATGAACGCGGGGCAGGTTTGCACCTCCATCGAACGGGTCTACGTCGAGGCGCCGGTTTACCAGCAGTTCGTCGATAAAGTCGTGGAGAAGGTGCGCGCCATGCGCCAGGGACCCAGCGACGATGAAGTGGACATCGGCAGCATGACCTCCGAAGAGCAGCTAAGCAAAGTCGAAGCGCAGGTCGCCGAAGCTGTGGCCCGAGGCGCGAAAGCGCTCGTCGGCGGGCGACGCAATCCGCGCTACCAGGGATATTACTACGAGCCCACGGTGCTCATAGACGTCGATCCGTCGATGAGCGTCATGAAAGAGGAAACCTTCGGTCCCATCATTCCCATCCTAAAGGTCAAAGACGCCGACGAGGCGGTTCGTTTCGCCAACGATTCCCGCTACGGCTTGAGCGGGGCGATCTTCTCGCGCTCCCCTACGGAAGCTTGGCGCTTGGCCGAACGCACGCAGAGCGGCTCGCTTTGCATCAACGATAGTTTGGTCAACTTCATTATTCCCGACGCCCCCATGGGCGGCACCAAAGACAGCGGCTTCGGCTACCGCCACGGCGCCGAGGGGATTCGCAAGTTTTGCCAGCAAAAAACCGTCGTCATCGACCGTTCCAGCCGCAAAGAAGAGTTCCCCTGGTTCCCCGCCAGTGCGAAGAAGACGCGGCAGATTCGTCATCTGCTCGTCCTGCTCTGCCGCTCCGGCTGGTCCCATAAACTTAGAGCTCTCAAGGGGCTCATCAAAGGCTGACCTCGCTTGCACTCCAAGGGGGATTCATCTAAGTAGAAATGACGCTGCTTCGATAATTTGTTAAGAGGAGAATTCGCATGGCCAAAGATTTACCGAGTTTCATCGCCCAGGAGCGCGCAAAGAGAGAAGGATCGATCATTCGCGAGAAAAACTTTATCGATGCGAACAATTACGAGACCGTCGCCTATCTAAAGCACCTCGATGTGCGCAACGAACCCAAGATGGTTTTGTTCGAGAACATTCCCGCGCTGAACGGTCAGAAGTCGCCGTTCCCGATGTTCTACAATCCCTGGGTCACGCGCCAATACGTCGCCGATTCCCTCGACATGGGCGACATCAAATCCCCCATGGAAGTGAGCCTCGAAGTCGCCAAACTCGAACAGCAGCAAGGAAAAGTCGAAATCATCGCGCCGGAGAAAGCCCCCGTCAAGGAAGTCGTGCTCACGGGGGATAAGGCCGATCTCCGCGTGCTTCCCATGCCGATGCACCAGAAGGGCGACGCCGGCCCCTATCACACCATGACCTGCGCAATGAAGGGACTGAACGCCGATTTCTACGACGTCACGTTCACAAAAAATATGTTCTATGATCCCAAGCACATGAGTTTCTCCGCCCACAAACATCACCACCTCGAAGCCATGGCCTGCGAGTACGAGGAAAAGAATTTGCGCGCGCCGGTGATCGTCATTCTGGGGCACCACCCGGCTTTTTACCTTTCTTCCTGCGCCATGACACCGATGGGCAATAATGATTATTTAACCGCCTCGGCCTTCCTGCGCGAACCGTTGCGCTTGACGCCATCGACGACCTGGGGGGATAAATTCATGGTGCCGGCCGACGCCGAGGTTATTATCGAAGGGGAAATTCTACCGGGCGTGCGCCAATCGCAAAACCCCTTCGGCGAGATTCTCGGTTACGCTCAACCTATAATGGACATGCCGGTCATCGAAGTCACCGCGATCACCCACCGCCGGGGCGGCATCGTCGAAGACTTCTGGCCCGGCCATATGGACCACTGGAATCTCGGCAGCATCCCCAAAGAAGGCAGCGTTTACAACGTCATCAAGAAGAACGTTCCCGGCATTAAGGGCATCCACCTCGCTGCGTCGGGTTGCGGCCGCTGTATTTGCTACATTTCGATCAAAAAAGAATTCGAGAACGAGCCCAACAAGGCCGGCATGCAAGCGTTCGTCGAGATGCCCAACTTGAAGCTCGCCGTCATCGTCGACGACGACGTCGACGCCTTCAACGAACGCGAAGTCATGTGGGCAGTAGCGACCCGCGTTCACTGGGATAAGGACATCGAGATCATTCGCGAGGTGCAAAGCTTCCGTGGATGGCTCGGCGACACCGTGGCGATCATCGACGCGACGATACCGTTGAAATCGAAATCAGACTGGCCTGTGCGCAACGAGATCGAGCCCGCGGCTTATGAGCGGGTCGCCAAATTTTTTAAATAGGTGAACAAAGCCGTTCAAGGTTCAAAGTTCCATGTTGAAGGGGCGGAGTCTTTCCTTGAACTTTGAACCCTTGAACCTTGAACGGTTTTCCCCGTAAGGATCGGAATCTTCTCAAGCGGCCGGTCATTATCAAGGGAAAGAAAACACTCACCGGATTCAACGAAGCCGAAATCAAAGAACTGCTCTGACCGCGCACCCGCGGGGCCAAGCTCGCTATCATGCAGTGATATCGCCGCGATGACTACCGTCCCGACAAAATCCAAGGGCGAGATCGAAGCTGAAATCAGCCTTGCGATCGTCCAATTCGAGATCGACTACATGGGCCGGGGTCCCAAGGAAACCCGCACCCATATCATTGAAGACATGGTGGTGGTCCGCCTCAAGGGCGTCTTGACGCCGGCGGAAGAACAGCTATCCAAGAGCACGGAAGGCAGCGAGCTGGTCAAGAAAATGCGCTCAACGCTCGTCGAGAAAGCCAAGCCCCTTCTTTATCAAGTTGTGAACGACATCACCGGCACCAAGGTCGTCGATCTACACACAGACATTAGCACCGCCTCCGGAGAACGGGTCTTTGTCTTCAGCTTGGATCGAGATCTGGTAACGCAGCTGCCGCGTAGAAAAGGGCCTTGACTTTATCATTTAGAGATTTTATAGAGGAGCTAGTCTGACGATGACCC
>JAUYJC010000239.1 GCA_030688735.1 Deltaproteobacteria bacterium | reverse complement strand
GTGTGCCCGCACCGGGTTTTCGGAGTGTCTCAATTAATTCCCGAAGTTTATCGACGGCTTGGGTGATAGCAGGTGCGAACAGGGCTAACTGGGCCAGGAGCTTAGTAATAGCTGGCATCGGTAAATACACAAGTGAACTCCAATCAGAACGATTTCCTGATATAGAAAAATATCTTAGCCGACAATTAGGTTTCCGTCACCAAGAAATTTGAGCCGAGCCGAGACCGGTGTCAGAGTCCGGTGAGGGGACCGGTGTTAGACTCGCGATTCTTGCTCAAAGTTTGCTTCCCCGCTTTTGCAACGCACGGCTCACGTTGGAGGCATTGCACCCTAAAAAACTTGCAACCTCCGACGCCTGATATCCCTGCTCCAGCACGGAAGAAGAGCCGACTATCGGACGAGGCGAAAGCGGCGGATCAAAACCGCGAGCGATTAGCCCGGCGTTTATAAAAAGTGGAGCCCCACAGGCAAGCCCGTGCTAATTTCCAGTACGCCGGTTGGGCGGAATCCTGAGCAAGAGAAGCCTGTTCGGGCATGCTGCACAACCAACTTCCGTGAAGTGGCAGAGGTGTTCAAATTTGGTCAGCCCTGTCATCACCTCGCCATGCTCGCAGCCGAAATGTCTTTTGTTTCTGGTGGCTTATTGATCCTCGCCAATTCGGCATAAAAAATGCTTTAAAATGCTTTAGATGCCGGAAAGAAGACAAGGCGCACGATCGAACAGCAGAAAAAATGAAGCACTGGGGGACTTATGAGAAACGGGTATGACTCCGTTTTGGGGATTGTGCAAAAGACTTTACAGCGTAGCAAACCCAATCCAATGGCCATCGTTAAGGTAAAAGGAAAAACTGAATCGCGTTTAAACGATAAATTGGAGGAGCTTGAGAAGATGGTCGCGGATAGTATCGGCAAATTGAAAGCGGAGGTTAACGACAGTGCGGCGGCGGTGGCGAGTGAGACCCAGCGTACCAAGGAGGCCATCGAGAAGGCCATCGAGAATCTCAAAGCAAATATTGTTCTGCTGAATACGAAGCTTAGAGAGTCGGAAGACACCATCCGCAGTAAAGAAGCCGCCAGCCAAAAGACGGAGGAAACTCTTACTGCCAGAATCGCTGCCCTAGAGGCCAACGTCAGAGACACAGAGGAGATGGTGCGCGGGAAGGACGCGACCATTAGAAGGCTGGAACAAAACAGTGCGGCCAGAATCCAAGACTTGGAAAATCAGGTGAAAACCAAAGATGAGCTTCTGGTTGGCCGATCCACGGAGGTCAGCGGCCTCAAGACCCAGTTGGAAGCCCTGAAAAATGGGATAAAGGAGATGTCTTCTTTTTTTAATCAGTCAGAAATCTTGGCTACAGTGGAGGGGCAAAATAATTGCGCCGTCATTCGCAAACGGGAATCGAAGACAGGGCAGGAGAATCCGGCCGCTACTCGGTTTACCGGTCCAACGGCCACAGCCGAGGTAACCGATGCCGCTCTCGTGGCGATGCCGCCGAACTTTTTTAACCACATGACCCATGAACTTAGCGAGTTTTCCGGGCCCATGGCGTCGGTAATCATTCATGATCACGTGGTATCCCTCGGCGAATCTACTGGGAAATTTCCGAAGGCTAGAGTCCCAGAACTCCTAGAGATCATTAGTCGTGAAATACCGGACGAGAACGGCATAAAGAGTTTTCGCGAGCGCCTAGGCAAGCTGTACCGCGAAGATCAGGATCGGTAAGAGAACAGTTTTCTTCATTGCATACACCGTTCGTTAGGTATCACTCGGGCGGTCTTATGGAAGTGTCTGGAAGTGTCAGACATTTATTTATTGCATCTACTTTTCTCGTTGCTCGTAGAACCGATCAAACCCCGTGAGAGATAAATAACTAAATGTCTGACACCGATCTAATGCGTCTAAGAAAATGTCGGTCTCGGCGGGAAAATTAGAAAGCCGCTCAACGGGCACGCTAAGTGTCCTCGATCGCAGCTTCTTGAGCAGCCCATATCCACGTTTCCTTATCCACCTTAAAGCTCGGACCAGGCAAGCTCAGGATTTCCAAAGCTCTGGCGATACGGACTTCTCGACCTTCGGGCGTAAAACGCTTCGCTTTGAGTTCAAGCAGCTTGTCCTTGGTGGTATCTTTTGAAGCAGGTTTAGCCATGCTCGTTATCTTACGCCATTCGGGTATCTGCTTCCAATAGAAATCTACCGTTGTCTCCGCGCCCTCCGTGGTTCGACAGGCTCACCACGTCCCGAGCCCGTCGAGAGACGCGCCTCTGTGGTGAGATTGTTCTGGTTCCGCCGGCGCTGCAACAAATCGATTCTCACACTCAGGGATTTCCGGAAACGTCGAAGTGTCTGGGTTGGCTCATTTCGAGGGTTTGAGAATTCTCAAAAGGTGAGATTGTCAAGAAAGCAGTGTCTGCCCCCGTAGCCAGGCTCAGCACTTTCTGCCCCGCCCGCGGCCCGAGCGCCATGCGGTACGTGCACGAGGCCGCTTGCAATGGCGAAAGAGCGCGAGCCCCATCCGCTTCGGCGAGGTAGGTCATGCCTTGCTCTTCGATGAGAAACCCCTGGCGGATGCGGCAGCGGGCTTCACCTGTCGCTTCTGGCTTGAGCGTATTCCACGTGCCAGTCTTCTGAGGACAGTCCGCTGACCTCCGCAGCTTGAAGACAAAACCTGTGGATGGCTTCAGCGGACAGATTCGTTTCCATGAATGCACCGTTCGACAACTGCCGGCTTGAGCGAAACTTGGCGCGATCATGGCCAACGAAGCGTGGAAACTGAGTGATGATGTTCTCGAAACGCTCGTTATCCAATACAGAAATCGTTTCCAAGGTGATTTGGTTGACCTCCCGCCAAGTGGAAACTGAAATTCTCTGTCCTAGAATAGTCACCGCGCTCGGTGCCGTCCCCCTGACGCCCTGCAATGGCGACTCGGATTCGGTCTGTTCTTGGCCAAAATAACTCCACACTCTCAAAGCCTTGTCAGCCAAGATTTCGGCCCGGTGGCGAATCGCCTGCTCATTCCATTCGGTGACAGCTTCAAAGTATTTGTTCAGTTCGAGATGGCCGGTTAGCAGAATCTCGCGTTTCCGCGAATAGTCGTCGTTCGAAAGCGGAGCATTGTAGCCCGTCAACGTAAGGTTGCCGACCGTGTGCAGCAATAGATCATGAACGGTTTCCCAATTTTCCCCAAGTGCGACTTTCCACGAGTCGGTAAGAGTCTGCGGCATGACGTGCTCAATCTGTAAACTTGCTAACGGGACCGGCTCCAAATGTTCGAATGATTCTTCGAGACGTTCCAGAATGATTTTGGTTTTTTCGATTCGTTCGCCGACAGCATAGAGTTTGGAGGAAATAAATCTCTCTCGAAACTCGGCATCGCGCGGATAGTTCTTCGTGCGCAACACATCTTTGAGCCCGGCAATCAGAGAGGGATTCTGATTCACCTGGGCATAAAGCGCCGGGAACACTTTGTTCAGTCCATAGGTTGGAACGCTGCACACAAAGCGGCGAACCATGAAGTTCTCCAAAATACGCAATACTTCAGCGAATTCGTCTTCGGAAATTTTTCCTGTGCTGAAATCGCTGTACATATTCAACAGGAACGGGTATGCGGTCGTAAGCTCGATTCGATTAAGGCGGTGCATTTGATGGCTGATGATTGCGCTTGGCTCTAATGCCGGGCTGAGGAGTTTCGCGTAGAACTCAGCGAAACGAGTAATCTCTTGCAGGTATTCCACGATTTGCTGCGGAGACTTCTCGTCGGCGCGCTCCTTCAGCGCGAAATACACTTCGCCCTGCTTGATCACTCCACCGTCCTTCATCAAAAAATGCCGAATGCATTCGGTCAAATTCTCTCCCAATCGGTCTTGCATCGGAGTCCAGCACGCTGCATACAGCCGCTCTTGCTCGTCCACGTGAATCTTCATGAAGAAGTAATTCCGTATGAGGTCAGCTTGAGAGAGGGCTCGTCCTTTGGCGTTCAAACTTTCAAATACCAGGTGGGGGTTGTCGTCCCGGTCAAGGACGATGCTGACCAAGATCAACTGGCTCACGATAATCTGTTTCAACTTTTCGAGGTCTGGAATTTGATTCACCCGGATCTTGCGCTCGAAAAACTTGTAGGCGCGGGCGATCTGGTCGTCCGTCGAGGCGAGTTCATTTTTTATGACAGCCAGAAACGACTCCCGGTCTCCCTGCGTGGGGAGCAACTTGAAAGCGTCATTGCCCTGCTTAAATGGGTTCTTGAGCAAGGTCTGCTCAATCTCGTCGGCAAGCGTGCTGCTCGGAGAGGTTCTCGCCTTGTCCCGCAATACAGATAGAAGAATGAAAATCGTCGTGAGTCGCTGTTGGCCGTCAATCAGGAGAAACTTCGCCACTCCTTCGGGCACAGATTGCGTGGGCATCGTGACGATCGACCCGATGAAGTGACTTCGCGGCTTCTCCTCCTCGTAAAGCTCCACGAGGTCTTCCCAAAGCGTGTTCCACTCTTTGGTATCCCAGCTAAATTTCCGTTGAAACAACGGGACGACATATTGATTTGTTCCCTCGATGACTCGCTGGAGTTTTGTTTCTGAGGCTTTCATTAAGGCAATGTTACCGCTTCATTGTCCCTTCATCCAACCCTAAACAATTAGCTTCCTCAGGCGGTCCTGTCGCCGACGTATAGGAAATTTAAACACCCTTTTTCTCTGACGGCAGCTATATCGCCGAATCGGCGAGCCGTCAATCGCACGAGTGTTTAGTGAAAATCGCGGTTTTGCTTCGGATGGTTCGGGTGATGCAGCGGTCGGAAGCGCTCGATTTGGGTGTCAAGACCGGTGTCGGACTTGCGATTCTTGCTCAAATTTTGTTTCCCCGCTTTTGCAACGCACGGCTCACGTTGGAGGCATGCGCCCTAAGAAACTGGCAACCTCCGACGCCTGATATCCTTGTTCCAGCACGGCCGCCTCGATGAAACCGCGTCGCACTTCACCGATGGTTCTGCTCTTTCCCCTTCTTACCACAGCTTACGTTTCCAGCCGAGCAGGCCCGAAGCGTGGACACGCGGATGGCGAGACATGAGCCGTCGCTACCACAATGAACCCAAATATCGCAACTCTAACACGGCGCTCGCTCCCGCTGACCTCTACGGCTGCTTAGCGCTTGTGCCGCGATTTTCGACCAGCGCTCGGCAGGTTCTCGGCGGATGAAACTGCGGCGTGTGTAATGCAGGCGTCAGGATAGCCCGCCATTGCGAAGAGCAACGCAGTCCCTTCCTTGGCCATTCCGCGGGAAGCCCTCGCTAGGAAAAATGCATGTGCGACTGGCCGTCCCGCCAGTAGATGCGAGTAAAAATTTACTGCAATGTCACGCGCCACGCTTTCTTGAGACGGCGCCATGCAGCCGATGAATGTCCCAACACCTGCACGGGCCACCACTCGTTCGAGGCCAGGGCGACGTTGCTGCATGCGGTGGTAGAAATCTCCAAAGGTATTGTCTCGATCCGGTGAGATGGGGTGCCCATTCCCTAAGGCCGGCACGAATCCGGAAAAATCCTCGTTCACATAGAGAAGGCCGGGCGGATTCCGGATGAGGAGCGTGGCGAGTTCTGACGCGCGCACATGTCCGTCGTGCAAAGGGATCACGCTCTCGCCATTGTCGTCCACATACGCTACGCCCGCCAGGTGGACGACGTCGTAACCATCCGTCATCTCACGCAGCACGCGTTCATAAGAGGCTTCCCGTCCCACCAATAACGTGACCTCGTGGAGCTTCGAGGCATTCTTAAAGAGTTGACGGATCTCCTTCGCTTCCGCCCGCGTTCCTCCCAGCGGGTGGTGATATTGCTTCGATTCCGCGATCGCGTCGCCGATCAACAGCACGCGCAGAGGGGCATGGAAGAAAGGCCGCCCCCGGGAGGCGTCATCGAACCCGGGCACCGTCCTGCAGACCGGCACCTGCATGCAGAGGGGCCTATCATTCACGCGCATCCACTCCCACGGGATGGCGGCGAGCTCGGGAGGGACGTCGAGCATCAGCAGACGGGGTTTGCCGCCTGGGACGAGCGGAATGCCGAGCCGCTCCAGCGGGCGTACGAGCAGCTCTCCCACATCCCGAATGCTGTCCGGGGAGAAGCTCCCATACACTACGTCCGCAGACACCTTGAGCAGTTCCGCCCACGGCAGCGACGTCGTGCTCCCCATCGACCGCTGGGCCAGCGGGACGCGTACGCCTTCCAGGTCGTCCGTCGTGGTCTCGAACCAATCAACGTCCAGCATCGCGTCCCGCGGGTGGATCGACAGGCGCAGGGCCGGAAGCGGCGAGCGCTTTCGGAGCACAGTGACGTGCGCCGGGCGACGCGTCGTCGTCGACTGCGCTGCGGACGCCAATGTACTCAGGAAGGTCGCGACATTCTCGTGCTCGCCTCGCGCATAGGAGATCACCTCGATTCCCGCCGTGCGCCGCAGAATCTGTGCCTCCAGCGTGCCGACGCCCTCCATGAGCGCGTACCGCGGCGGCGCCTGCGTACCGAACACCGAGAGCTGGCTCTCCATGAGCAGGCGAAAGTTGGGGTCGTTCAGCGAGTATCCGACGAAGACAACGGCATGGCTCAAAAGGATCGCCGCCATCATCGACTGAAACGCGGGATTGGCATGGGTGATCCGGCGGTAGTCCTCCGACGTGAAGACGAGCGATGCGTCATCGTGAATCGTGCCATGCGCCTTCAAGATGAAGAATGCGCGGTCCAGCAGGAGCGTACCATGGCGACCGAGCTGTGCGCCGGTCGGGGACTTCGGCACGCCCTCATCACTCCAGAGCGCGTAGGCATCCTCCAGAAGGGTGTCGAAATTCGTAGTCACGATCAAGGCGTAGGGCGTCTCCACGATGGGACGATGCGTGGCCTCAGGCGGCGACACCGGCTTGGCGAGTTCGGCCCGCAAGAGAGCCGTGAATCGCGAGCGTCCCAGAACTTCGCGGCACTGATCGGCGAGCTCGGCGTATCTTCCCGCGTCCAACAGAGCGGTGAACTCGCTGCGCGCCGAATCGACCGCTGCGGATTCGATCGTCTCTCGCACGACTGTTTCCATGAGTCCTCGCCACCCTGGATACCCAGCGGCACGCGAGAGACCCGCACCCACGAAGAGCACACAACGTCGCTCGCGCACATAGCTCAGCAGAGCCGGACGCTGAGCAGCGTCGCGGATCGCTCCAGTTGGATTCGATTTCATCGGCTTATGTTGCGACCGGTGTCAGAATTGCGATTCTTCAAAATTTGCTTCCCCGTTTTTGCAACGCACCTCAAATCGGGCGCATGGCACCCTAAAAAACTTGCAACCTCCGACGCCTGATGTCTCTGCTCCAGCACAGCCGCCTCGATGAAACCGCGTCGCACCGCAGCGCGGGTTAGCGTGCGTCATCCTTCGAGTTCAGATGCGGGAGAGCCCCGTCCAGAGCCCAAGGTGACGGATGGCTCTCGCCGCGTTAGGGTACCCGGAATTCGGGAATCTCAGGAAAACAATAAACCTGATAAGAGAAAACGTTGGTAGAAGCAAAAAACGGAGTCATGTTGGCATAATCGGTACTGCCGTCCTCACGCCGCGTTCCGTTGGGCGGAGGTCTTGGCGATGCCCGATGTACGATATCGCGTCCGGACTTCTCGTCGCCGCCGCAAAAATGCGCCAGTTCGTGCACTATCACCGCGGAGCTCTGAGTGCGAAAGTTAGGTGTGATGATGATGAACCTTTTCGTCGGGTCGGAGGAAAAAAACCCGCCCAGGTCGGCGACGGCGATTGCGTTGGGATTGGGATCGGTTCCCGCCTTGAATATTTCCCGGCTCCCGGTATTGGATCCCCGGATCGCCGCGAGCATAAATGTATATACCGCCGCGATCTTGGAAAGGTGAAGAACGGGAATGGGATCAGCGCTTGCCTTGAAATGGAAATCGACCTCACGGGCCAATTGTTGGCCCGTTCCCGAGCGCTGTGGGTTCGCCAGGGCGGCGGATGCGCGGGCAAGTCGGGACATGGCATCGACGATCCGCCGTTCCGCATCGAGCGCAAGCCTTCGTGCCAGGTCAAGTTGATCTTGCGTAGTCTGAGCGTCGCCGACGTTGCCGGTTATCCCGAGACTTGAGCCGCTGCCTGTCACCGACCCGCCCCCAGCCAGCAACGAATTGAGCCGAGAAATCGTGCGCTTTTGCGGGCTGATCAACCCATCCGCCGCAAGTCCCGGAAATTGCACTTTCTGAAATCGTTCGATGGCTGCGATAGTTTTTGGGCCGCATATGCTGTCGACTCGCAAGCTCGGAAGCGGTCCGCCCATGCTCTGAGGAACTCTGTTGAGAGCATTTTGTACGACGCTGACGTCGGACGCGATATTCTGTGCGAACCTGCCGACCGAGCCGCGGATGGAAAACGATTGCGGCTGCGGATCGGAACCTTCACCTCTACGACATTCACCGCTTGCATCAAAACCAAAGCCCACGATCTTCCTCCGTCAGGTTGGGTATTCTCAGTTTGTTTGGCGTTAGGTTATGCCGGATTTGGCGGACTATGCAACCGGACCGGTGTCAGAATTGCGATTCTTGCTCTCACTCTGCACTCCTTACTAAATCATCCTGCCCGCAAAAATGCGGAGAACACAAAAATTACTGGGCAGGATGAAGAACGTTGGTTAGGATCGAAAGGAGAGGTTTGGTGCCGGAGGCGGGACTTGAACCCGCACAGGGTTGCCCCTACCGGATTTTGAGTCCGGCGCGTCTGCCATTCCACCACTCCGGCACGCGAGCTAATATTGATAACTAACACGGGCTTGGGTTGCAAGAGGAACAGGGGAAAAGCAGCGCTGAGTAACGAGTCCTGAGTGCTGAGTGGGGGGAGGGAACTCAGGACTCAGCACTCGTCACTCAGTACTTAAAAAAGCAGCTTCCAGCACTCGCCGAGTGAAGCGACCCCGATTAGCTCGGGGTGCTTGATATGTTTGAGCTGCACGCTGTTGCTCGACGGCAGGATGCAGCGCTCGAAGCCCAATTTGCCGGCTTCCTTAACACGCGTTTCGGCTTGGGAGATGCCGCGGATTTCGCCGGCTAATCCCACTTCGCCGAAGAACACCGTCTTGGGATCGAGAACCACCTCCTTGTGGCTGGAAGCGACTGCCACGATGATGCCGAGGTCGACGGCGGGCTCGTCAACCTGGACGCCGCCGGCGACATTGACGAAGATGTCCTGATCGAAGAGCTTGACGCCCATCTTTTTTTCCAACACGGCGACGAGCAACGCCACTCGGTTATGATCGACGCCGATGGTGGTGCGCCGCGGCACGGCTAAGAACGAGCGGCATACCAGCGCTTGCAGTTCGACGAGTATCGGCCGCGTGCCTTCCATGCTGCAAACGACGGCGGAGCCGGGCACGGCGAGCGGGCGCTCCATGAGGAAGATTTCCGAGGGATTGCTCACTTCTTTGAGCCCCGCCTCTTTCATCTCGAAGACGCCGATCTCGTTGGTCGAGCCGAAGCGATTTTTCACCGCGCGCAAAATACGAAAGCTATGGCCGCGCTCGCCCTCGAAATAAAGCACCGTGTCGACCATATGTTCGAGCAGCCGCGGCCCGGCGATGGCGCCATCCTTGGTGACATGGCCGATCAGGAAAGTCGTAAGTCCGGTCTTCTTGGCCAAGACGATGATCGACCCGGCGCTTTCCCTCACCTGGGCGATGCTGCCGGGCGCGGATGGAATCGCCGTGCTGAAGATGGTTTGAATCGAATCGATGACGAGGAGGCCGGGTTTGATCTTCTTTACCTGTTCGATGATTCTTTCGAGCGAAGTCTCGCTGAGCACGAGTAGATTTGGCGCGTCGATGCCGAGGCGCTCGGCGCGCATCTTGATTTGGCGCGGCGACTCCTCGCCGGAAACATACAAACAGGCGAGACCTTTTTGGCTCACCGCGGCGAACGCTTGCAGTAGCAGCGTTGATTTGCCGATGCCGGGGTCGCCGCCGATCAAAATCACCGACCCGGAAACCAGGCCGCCGCCGAGCACGCGGTCGAACTCGCCGATGCCCGAAAGCACGCGGCCTTCCTCGGCGGTGTTGATCTCGTGAATCGGCGCGGGATCTTCTTTCGTGCCGAGGCTCAACTCGCCGCGCGGCGTCGTGGCTTTTTCGAATCGTTCCTCGGCGAAGGTATTCCACTGACTGCAGTCGGGGCATTTGCCGAGCCACTTGGGCGATTGATAGCCGCAGCTCTGGCAGGAGAAAACGATCTTGGCCTTCGCCATGGTGATGCTTTTTATAGCAGGAAA
>JAUYJC010000238.1 GCA_030688735.1 Deltaproteobacteria bacterium | reverse complement strand
ATGCTTTTCTACCCCTGAGCTAAGGACAGATCTCGCTGCTGTGCGAATTTAGTCGGAGTAATAAGGCGTTGTGCCAAGCGGCAGAAAAGACCTTGAAACAGCACCCCTGGGTGTCTTCGCCGCTCCAGGCGTGTCCTGAGCGCAGTCGAAGGGTTCGCCCCTCGCTCATGTTCAACTGCGGAATTCGGGATAAACCCTCGAACGAGTGCGATTGGTAAATTGTGCGCGAAGGGAGGGGCCGACGCTTTTGGGAAATGAATCGCGCGTCCGGTGAAATGAGCTCAGGCAATCGCTTTGATGAACGCCCGTTTGAGAAAAACGCCGATCAGGTGGCGCTTGTACTCGGCGCTGCCTTCGAGGTCGTCGACGGGATCGGCCGCTTGCGCCAAGGCTTCCGCCGCAGCGCTGAGCTGTCTCTCAACCTGCGACTTGGGGCCGGTAAGCAGGCCGTTTGCATGGATGGATTGAGTAGGAACCGCGCTGACGCTGCCAACGACAGCAATTGCTTTCTTGATGGCCTCGCCGTCGACTTCGAGGACCAGCGCGAGCCCCAGCGTCGGCCGTTCTTTTAACTGATATTTGAGATAGGCCGCGCGTTGGGTTTTTGCTGGAACCGGTATCTCGACGCCGGCGAGCAGCTCATCGGCGGCGAGAGAAGTCTCGTATGCGCCCGTGATGAGGTTGTCGATGGTTACGGAGCGAGGACCGGATTTTCCTTGCACATGGGCTGTCGCGCCGAGCGCCACAAGCAGCGTCGCCGGATCGGAGTGGGGTTCGGCGAAGCATAGGTTGCCGCCCAAAGTGCCGCTGGCGCGCACGCGCACGTTGGCGACCTGAGTTTCCATCTCCGCGAGGACCGGCAAATCCTGCTTCAGCAAGGCCGAGCGCTCGATGGCGCGGTGCGTAACGGTACCACCGATCATCACAGAGCTGTTTTTTACTTCGATCTGATCGAGGCCGGGTATCGTCTTTACATCCACTAGATGCTCATAGCGAAGCAGATCATGCTTCATCGCCAGGAGCAGTTCGGTGCCGCCGGCGTAGAGCCGGCCTTTGTCGCCGAACTCGGCGAGCATCTGGGATGCCTCGGCGATGGTTTTGGGTTGGTGGATGGTGAATTTTCGTAAGGGCATCATAGAATTGTCCTGTTCAAAGTTTAAGGTTCAAGGTTCAAAGAATTCTCGGATTCTACTCCTTGAACTTGGAACCTTGAACATTGAACTATTTTCTTTCTTTTAGGGCGCGCCAGACCCGCTCGGGCGTGAGCGGCGCTTGGCGAATACGCACGCCGACGGCGCGCTCGACTGCATTCGCTATATTCGCCGCCATCGAGTTAAGCGAAGCTTCGCCGCCGCCCTTGGCGCCGTAGGGGCCGACGCCGTCTTGGTTTTGAACCAGATGCAACTCAACTTGCTTCGGCAAATCGGAAAAGCGTGGCAGGCGGTAGTCAAGAATCGAGCCGTTGACCAGTTGCGAACCTTCATAGACGAGCTCTTCAAAGAGTCCGATGCCCATGCCCATGGTCGCGGCGCCGAGGTCCTGGCCTTCGGCCAACGCCGGGTTGATCGCCAGGCCGACGTCGCCGACGGTGGCGAGTTTCTCCATGGTGATTTTCCCGGTCTCCTCGTCGACGGAGATTTCCACGCCGGTGGCGGCGGCTTCCCAGAAGACCGGCAGGGCCGCGAACTTGCCGGATTTTCTAATGTAAGATCGACCGATCACTTCGCCGTCGGGGAGGCCGTAAAATTTGCTTATCACCTGCGACCAGTCGAGCTGGACTTCGCCGCAGCGGACGCCGCCGCGAACGGTTTGAATATCCTCGACCTTGACTTTCAGCACATCGGCCGCCATCACGACCATCTGCTGGATTGCCTCCTCGCTCGCTTCCAACACGGCGCTGCCCATCAGCGTCGTCGTCCGGCTTGCCCCGGTGGAGCGGTCGTAAGGCGTGATGGCGGTGTCCGAAGAGACCACGTTCACTTTCTCATAAGCGACGCCCAGCGCTTCGGCAGCGATCTGCGGCAGGACGGTGTGGCTGCCCTGGCCCAGTTCGGTACTGCCGGTCATGATGGTCACCGAACCATCGGCGTGCACTCGCACGGCCGTCGATGTGAGCGGATAGGCGCCGGCGTCGCTGCCGGAGCAAGCGACGGTGCGGCCATGGCCCTTGGCCAAGGGCGTCCCCCAGCCGATCGCTTTCGCCGCGGTCTCGAGGTCCTGGGTGAGGGTGCCGTCGAAGGGGCGCATGCCGGGAAAAAATTCTTGGCCCGGTTGGGCCGCATTGGCCAAGCGAAACTCGTAGGGGTCTTTGCCGATCTTTGCCGCCAACTCGTCGATCTGCGATTCGCCGGGCAAGGTGACTTGGGCGCAACCGAAGCCGCGGTAAGAGCTTGCCGGCACGGTGTTGGTATAGAGCGAAGAGTTTTCGATCAGAACATTCGGTATCGCATAGGGGCCGACGCAGCGGTTGGTCGATTTTTCGACCACCAGCGGGCTGTTTTCGGCGTAGGCGCCGGTGTTCATCAGGATTTTTGCCTGGCGGGCGATGATCTTGCCGTTTTTGTCCACCGCGGTGCGCATCCAGGTGTAAGCGTCGTCGCTGCGCGTCGTCAGCATCGCTTCTTCGACGGTGAGTTGCAGTTTCACCGGACGCTTGGCTTTCCAGGAACAAGCGGCAACCAGCGGTTCGATTTTCGTGTAGGACTTACTGCCGTAACCGCCGCCGACAAAGGGGACGATCAGGCGCACCTTGCTCACCGGCAGATTGAAGATGGATTTCAAGTCGTGGCGCACCATGAAAGGATGCTGCGCCGAGGAATAGACGGTCACGCCTTGATCCGTGACATCGGCGATGGCCACGTAAGGTTCCATCGCGTAGGCGTAGGTCATGGGAAAATAGTAGTTGCCCTCGACTACCGCGGCCGCTTCTGTAAATGCCTTCTCGACATCGCCCCACTGGATTTTATGGCTTTGGCAGATGTTGGTCCCTTTGCCGGCGGTTACCTCGCCTTCGAATCCGCGCAGGGCGCCGGCTTCGAATTTCCGCTCGTGCAGGAGCGGCGCGTCCTCGGCCATCGCCTCTTCCGGCGTGAAAACGGCTTTCAGTTCTTGGTACTTGACGTCGATGAGCTCCAGCGCTTCGAAGGCGGTCCGCTCATCGACCGCGACGACGGCCGCCACCGGCTCGCCGGCGTAGCGAACTTTTTCGATGGCGAGGAGCGGGTGATCTTTGACCGCGTGGCCGTAATAAGGATTCAACCCGTCGAGATCATAGCCGGTGACGACGCAATGGACACCGGGATGCGCTTCGGCACGGGATTTGTCTATGGAAACGATCCTGGCGTGGGCATAGGGGCTGCGCAGCACCTTGGCGTAGGCCATGCCAATGAGCCGCAAGTCGGCGACGTATTGCGCTTTGCCGGTAACTTTGACCCGACCATCGCGGCGCGGGATCGAATGGTTGACGATCTGAAAGTCAGTTTTCTTTTCGGCGCTCACGTCTTGCTCTCCTTCGCCATCACTTCGGCGGCGCGCTCAATGGCCGCAACGATGGGAACGTAGCCGGTGCAGCGGCAGATATTGCCGTCCATATAGTGAATGATCTGATCGCGCGACGGCTTGGGGTTTTCATCGAGCAGCGCCTTGGCGGCCATGATCATTCCCGGCGTGCAATAGCCGCACTGAAAGGCGAACTCGTCGATAAACGCCTGCTGCAGCGGATGCAGCGTGCCGTCGGGCTTTTCCAGCCCTTCGATTGTGGTGACACTTTTGCCGCGCGCTTCATACGCAAGATAGGTACAGGCGCTCACCGGCGCGCCGTCGACCAACACGGTGCAGGCGCCGCAGACTTGGACTTCGCAGGAAACCTTGGTGCCGTTAAGATTGAGCTGGTTGCGCAGCACTTCGGCGAGCGTATCCGCCGCCTCGCAGTCCACCTTCGCCGGTCTACCGTTCAAATTAAATTGCAGGTTCAACTTCTTCTCCTGGAAACCGTTTCGAGTTACGGGTTTTGAGTTTCGGGTTGGGGATCAATCCGAAGTTGAACTCGAAATCCGAAACGCGAGACTCGAAACTCTCTTAATTGTACCGCGGCAATATATTTTCCGCCCACAGCTCCATCTGCCGGTGCAAGCTGTCCATCGTCGGGTAAATGATCTTGAGCTCGAAGTGCTGCACGCCGTTCTCGATGAATTCATCGACACGCCGGCGCACGTCGTCCACCGAGCCGAAGATGTGGCGGTCGAGGGCGAACTGCATGCTGTCAATATCGCGCTCGTAGCTCTCGCTGCTGGTTTTGAGCGTGGGCATCGCCAGATTCAATCCTTCTTCGCGCGTTTTAGCGATGGTCGCCAGTTTCTCCACCGCGATGGTGATCTTCTTCGGATCGCGGCCGTTCTCTTGGGCCGTTTTGGCGAGGATATCGCAGCCGACTTTCATTTCCGTGGGCGAAAGCCAGCCGGGTATCCAGCCTTCGCCGTATTTGCCGGCGCGCTTGGCAGCGAGCTTCATCCAGCCGCCGACCCAAACCGGCGGATGGGGTTTCTGCACCGGCTTGGGATAAACCTCGGCATCTTTGAACTCGATGAAATCGCCTTTGTAGGAAGCGAGCTGTTGGGTCCAGATCGCTTTCATCGCTTCAATGTATTCATCCGTGCGGTCGCCGCGCCGATCGTAGGGCACGCCGAATACGCCGAACTCGTCCGACTCTCGGGTAGCCTTGGAACCGAGGCCGACGCCGACCAGCAAACGGCCGTTGGCGAGATGGTCCAGTGTCGAATACTGCTTCGCGGCGTAGATCGGATTGCGGCAGGGCATGACCAAGCAGGCCACGCCGAGCACGATCTTCTTGGTCTCCGCTGCCAGGTACGACAGGATCGTGGTGGCTTCGAAGAAGTTGGCATCCTGGGTGTCGGTTAAAGCCTCCGCCGCACCGGACGAAATGTGATGGCGGTGCATTTCCGAGCTCCAGACCACGTGGTCGTGGACCCAAATTGCGTCGAAGCCCAATTCTTCGGCCGACTTGGTCGCTTTGACGATGTTTTCGATGCTGGAGAGGGGGCCGGAGTTCGGCACCCGTACGCCGAAGGAAATTTTGTTCATGGCTGGTCCTTACTTCTTTTCGGTGATTTCGATCTTGTGGTACTTGAGGTGGCGGTTGTACCATTCGACCACGTTGGCGGCGACGTCGTCGAAATAATCGTTGTAGATGCCGTAGTGGGTGGTCTTTTTATACAAAACCAGCTTTTTGGGCTCGCCGGCTCTTTCGTATAAATCGAAGGACTGCTGTTCCGGCGTGACCCCGTCCCCTTCCACGGCGATGAACAGGGCGCCGCGCGGCGAAATTTTATGCACGACGTCGATGGGGCTGTATTCCAAAATCGCCTCGGCGCAGGCCAATGGCATGGCATCGGGGATCTTATCCGCCACGTCTTTCTTAATAGTGGTCGTCTGGCGCTCGGGGGTTTGCACCATGATGCCGCCTTCACGGGCGCTAACGATTGCGCCCGAGCCGGTGGTCACTCGTTTCTTACGGTCTTCGTCGATCCTTTTCAGGTAATCAACCCACTCGTATTCGCGGCGCATACAGTGGAGCCAGTCCCGGCCGCTGCTGACGCCGAGATAGCTGACGCAGCACTTGACCCGCGAATCGATGGCGGCGACGTAAACGGCATTGCCTCCGCCGGTGCCGCCGGAGCCGTAGGTGGCGATCCGGTCGGGATCGATTTCCGGCCGGGTCTGCATGTAAGTAATGGCGTTTCGAATATCTTCCGCCTGCCATTTCGGCATCACCCAGCCGCGCTCGTTGCCCTCGCTGTCGCCCCAGCCGCGGTAGTCGAAGCAAAGGCAGGCGTAGCCGGCGGCGCAGAGCTTCTCGAACATCATGATATAGTGCTTGGCATCCTTGAGGCCGAGAAAGCCGGGGCCTTGGACGATGCCCGGATAGGGTTTGCTCTGGTCCGAATCCGGCAAGTAGAGCACGCCGGCGAGCTTTATGCCTTCGCTATAGAAATTAACTTTTTCCGTACGCATGGGAACTCCTGTGAACGTCGTTCAGTTTAGAGTTCCAGGTTCAAGGTTCAAAGTTCTAACTCAGAACTCGGAACCTGAAACCCGGAACCGCGCGCTCTACGCGCGCACCGCCGGCAAAACTTCTTGTCCTAACAAGTCAATCTGCTGGAACCAGTCGGCGTAGCGGAAGCGCAGGTCGAAAACAATATGATTGAGGCCGGCTTCTTCGTACCGTTTGGTATCGCGAGCGACATCCGCCGGAGTTCCCGCCATGAGCAGCCCTTCGATGTCGGCAACCGTCGAGAAGGTGCCAGACGCCGGTTTCACCCAAGTTTTCTTGGCAGGGGCGTTGCCTTCGTTGATTAGACCCTTGACGTTAACCTTGCTGAGCGCCACGTCTCTGTTCTTATCGATGCTGGTGATCGGGATCGCGCCGGTGGTCACCATGGGGCGTCCCGCTAGCTTGCACTGCTCTTCGAGGTACTTGACCATTTTATTAAACGTCGCGGTGGGAATACGTCCCGGCATCCAACCGTCGCAATAGTCCGCAGCGCGGCGGCAGGAAGCCGGCGTGCCGCCGCCGTACCAAATCGGAATCTTTTTGCTCGGCGTCGGCTTAAGCTCAACGTCTTTGAAGTCGTAGTAGTCGTCTTTGTAACTGATCTTTTCACCAGCCCAGAAGCGGCGGCAGAGCAGGGCGTTCACTTTGGCTATGTTGGCGCGATCTTGCAGAGTCGTCTTTTTGTAACCCGCCGCCTCGAACTCATGGGGAAAGGTGCCGAGGCCAAGACCCATGATGATATTGCTGTCGCACATGGTGCTGAGGCCCGCCATGGCTTGCGCCAGATGAATCGGATGGCGGTGGGAGATCATCGTGCCGGTGCCAAGAATCAGTTTCTTGCATACCGACGAGATCGCCGCGAGGATCAGCAATCCTTCGATGTGAGTGTTGTCTTCGCCTTCCATCCCGTGCGGTTCGAAAACCAGGTGGTCTCTGATCCAGACCGAGTCGAACCCATAGGCCTCGGCTTTTTTCGCGCCCTTGATGCAGCTTTCAACCGAGGCGTATTCGCAAAAGTGTGGTAGAAGCAAGCCGAATTTTAGTTTTGTTGCCATATCGTCCCTCCTTGTGACTCATTCAAATCTTTTATCGAAGAATTTTTCTTATCACATTCTTCTCGGCAATGTCCATGAGGGGTGAGACGCGGATCGGTTGACAGGGGTTCCACCGGAGCAGTAAGTTCGCTCTAACAGACTAGAAGGAGGCCGAACCATGGCAGGCCCGGTAAAAGAATTCGAAGTCCATCCCTACGTCCAGTTCATGCTGGACAAATACAGCCCCTACAAAAAGTGGATCGAGTCGGAGGGCGTGCCGATCATCGGCGGGGCTTTCGTGCGGGATGTGCGCACGGAGAAGCTCGCTTATTGGAAGCGCAAGGACTGCAAAGGGGCGATCTGCACTTTTTCCGACCAGATGGTCGCCGACGCCTACATCGCCGAGATCGATCCGGGCAAGAGCACCAAGCCCCAGCGCCAGCTCTACGAGGAGATCGTCACCGTCGCCGCCGGGCGCGGGGCGACGACTATCTGGTACGAGGGCACGCCGAAGCGGACTTTTGAGTGGGAGCGGGGCTCGACCTTCGCGATCCCGCTCAACGCCTGGTTCCAGCACTTCAACGCCAGCGGCACCGAGCCCTGCCGCTACTTCGCCTTGACCAGCCAGCCGGTCGCCTTCGAGCTGTTCCGCGATCCGGAATTCATCTACAACACCGGCTTCATGTTCAAAGACCGCTTCGATCCCGGCGACGCGGAATTCTTCTCCAAAGAAGGGAAATATTTCACCGAATACTACGGCGGCATTCTGCACTCGAATTTCATTCCCGACATCCGCAAGATCAACCTCGTGCCGCGGGAAAAACGCGGCAAGGGGACGCGCAACATGTACATCCACATGTCCGGCAGCGCCATGCTCGCCCATGTCTCGCAATTCCCCGTGGGGCGCTACAAAAAGGCGCACCGCCACGGCCCCGGCGCCCATGTATTTCTCTTGGATTCAACTGGCTATACGCTCATGTGGAACGAGGGCGAAAAACCGGAGCGCTACGACTGGCACGAGGGGACCTGCATCTCGCCGCCGGCCGGCGCCTGGCACCAGCACTACAATACCGGCAACCAGCCCTGCAAGTTCGTCGCGCTGCACGCCAACACCGCGGTGCAGAAAGAAGAGAAAGGTATCGAGCAGATCGAGTTTGAGGACGAGGACGATTCGATGCGCAAGATGTATGCTGAGGAGTGCGCCAAGAATGGCGTCAAGGTGGATATGGGATAACTTTCATTTTGGATTGTAGATACCCACGGGCAAGCCCGTGGGTATCTACAGAGCACGTTTTACTCACCATTTGCCGCTTTAACAATTATCCGCAAGCCCGCAGGGCGATAAATAATTCGATCCAGCTTGACCGGAAGACGGTGACCGGTCGGAGTTAGCGACCCCAAGGCCGTCAATCCACGCTCAACCCACCGAGCGCGACTCCGCTAGGGTTACGCGCGCCGACTCGGCCCACGTCACGATCCGGCCAGAGCTTTCCCGTTAGGAATCAACGCCACACGAAGCTCGCGCGATGGTTACGGTTATGACGATGATTCCAATGGCAGCCTGCTATGGATACGAATCCCACGGTCAAGGCGAACAGCAACACTAAAGTTTTCATTTGCTCCTCCTGTTATCCAATTCTTCTACTCTGCACGTCGTTTATGGACTTCTTACCTTTCGAATCGAGACCAAGGCCGGCCCCATCGATCGTCGAAGCGATCGAACCGGTCCGCCGGATGCCAATGGTACAAGTTCTCGTAACCAGGGCCGTGCCGGCGCGGGACGCGATACAGATGCCAATAGCCCCGCCGGTTGGTCTCGTACCAAGGCCGCTCGCGGTATACCGGTGCGTAACGGGCATCTCTCCGCCCGGGAAAAAAGTCGTGAGCGAAACTCGTAGCCGGCAAGAGTAACGCCGCGGCAAGCCATCCAAATATTGCCTTTTTCATCGTCATCGCCTCCTTTCACCGGTTTAGACGACGGTAGTTCTGGAATGTTAATGGAAGACGCGCGCATTCGGTTGTTCATATTCTCCGCTCGTGTTCGTACACCGAGCGCGATCACGTATCACGATCACGATGGCCCGCGGGGGTTTGTCCGCAATGAAGCAGATGAGGTTCAGAAGCCGTCTAGAAAATGAAATGTCGGCGGATGATGTTCAACGGTGAAGAATGCGAGCTACTCGCCCCTTCCGTCATCCGACCGGCGGGATCTATTGCCGTCTTGCTGAGCGCGCGGGTTCTTGCGATCCTCGCGTGGCGGTTTCTGCAGGTCGTCGTACCGGCGGCGCAGCTTATCGCGCCGGTCCTGAGGCAAATGTTGCCAGCGATTCCAGTCTTCGCGCAGACGCTCTTTATCCTTCGGCGGCAGATTCTGCCAGCGCTGGTAGTTGCGCTGGACGTTTTCTTTTTCTTTGGGAGTGAGATTGCGCCAACTATCCGCGCCATCCAACGCCCAACCGGCAACGGGCAAAGATAATAGCGAACAAAGAGCTATAGCGCTGAGAGTGCGTTTCAACATTTCAATCATCCCATATGCTGTTGCATCGGCTAACTTATCCGTTTCGGCCGGCCGACGACTCCGTCTTGCCGCCGTCGAGCGCTTCGAGCGTGGGTAGCAACTCGATCACATCCATCGAACTGAAAAACTCCAGCTGGCTGGCGTCGGTCAAAATCTCCTGGGGAATATTCCCCCGCCGTCCGACGGACTGGGCGTTCCACCCGCCCTTGCCGATGAGCAGCCCGACCGCGAGCACCGCGCTTGCAAAAACGGGCACGGCCCAGGCGCGCATCGGCGTCAAAAGATTTCGCCACCAAGAACTCCGCTCCCGCTGCGCTGCGAGCTTCGCGACGGTCTCGCGATAGTAGCCATCCCAAAAAGACTGCGGCAGGCTCTCGGGTTGCGCCATCTGCGGCAGCAACCGGCGCAGATCATCCAAGAAGCGCTGGCAGCGCGCGCAGGTCCGGATATGGACTTCGACGCGGCCGCGTTCCCCCTCCGAGCCGTCACCGTAGTAATAGAGCACCAAGTCTTCTTCAAAATCCCGGCAAGCGGTCTCCAGCGTTTGTTTCCTTTCCATCATCGCACTTCTCCTTAAACGAACTCCAAAAGGCTCTGCCGGAGCGCGGCCACGGCGCGGTGCAGGTAGACCCGGACCGTCGCCTCGGTGGTTTTCATTACTTTGGCGATGTCCGCAATCGGCAGCCCCTGGTGGTTGCGCAGTAGGAAAGCCGTCCGTTGTTTATCGGGCATCGATTTTAGCGTTGACTCCGCTCGGTGCTTGGCCTCGCCGGCCATCGCTAGCTGCTCAGGCGCGCGGCGGCTATCCGCCAGTTCGGCCCGCTCCGGATTCTCTTCGACGATCGCGTCGAGGCTTTGCCAGCGCACCCGCCCCTTGCGGCGCGTATAGTCCAGGCAGAGATTAACGACCAGCCGGTAGAACCAGGTATAGAAAGTGGACCGGCCATCGAACTGCTTGATACGCGAAAAGGCGCGTAAGAACGCATCTTGGGATAGATCCTTGGCTTCCTCTTTATCCCGGGTAAAATTAAAGGCGATATGAAAAGCCTTTTCCATATATTTGCGCACCAGGATATCGAAATACTCCCCCTGGCCCTGCTGACACAAGGCCACAAGTTCTTCGTCCCGAAGCTCCTGAGGTTTCTGATCGTCCATTAGATAGCTACCCGCTCAATCCGCCCTCACTGCTTTAGACGGAGGAAGTCACGAAAGATTAACAGGGGATTTAAGATTCCAGCTTACGGACCTCAAAAACGTGAGAATCCGCCTGAGAAATCAGGGGTCTAGGGCTGGATGTGCTCTGGGCGGCTTCGAATTGGGCTGGCTAAGGCAAGTAGTTAAAAAGACTGAAAAAACTGCCTATCGTTCAGGGCTAATGCTTGGCATCAACACCCAATCCCGTGATCTTGATGCTGCCATGCTTGGATTTGTACTTGCGGTTAAGGTGGATAATAACTCCGGTCAACCCTTCAATCACATAGGCATTGCTCGCCGGCCCGCCGTCAAAAGCGGTCGCGCCGATGCGCCGGATGATTTCCATCACTTTTTGTTTCGCTTCCGAGTTGTCGCCGCACACCAGAACGTCGCCAAGCGGCGACCCTACGTCGCCAAGATCGAGGGCGGAAATGTTGTGCAGCGCGCCGATCACCGGAGCCTCGTCGCCCAAGATCTGCTGCGCTTCCTGCAAGGCGGAGCCGGCAGCCGGCACGAATGGCCTGACTTTGTTGAGCGGCACGACGGTGTCGATGACAATCTTGCCCGCGAGCTGGCCTTTGAGATCGCTCACCATCTGCGCATGCCCTTCATAGGGGACCGCAATGACGACGAAGTCGGCTCCTTGCACCGCTTCCTGATTAGTCATCCCTACTATTTCCCCCGCGCGCAGGATCGGCTTCAGGGTTTCAACCGCCTTCTTGGCTTTCTCCGCGTCGCGCGAGCCGATGATGATTTTTACACCCGGCGCGCCGAGGCGCAGCGCCAATGCGCCTCCCAGATTTCCCGTGCCTCCGACTATAGCCACGCTAAAATTTTCCATGTTTTCTCTTGGAACTAACGAAAAAGATCCTCGGCTGCCGGCCGAAGCAACTCCTTCACCGATCCTTCCTCCTTTTTTTCTGTCTGGCAGCCGCGCACGATGACGACGGGAACGCCGTCTTTTTTCCCCATCACCAACTCCGCGGCCGCCGCGATCTCATCGGCAATTGCCGTCACGGCCGCCCTGAGTTCATAGCCGTAGCCATCCTTGGTTCCTCTTTCATCCTTAATCGACTTCATGCCCGCGATCCCCACCGCAACATCGACGGTGCCGACGCGCCAGGGGCGGCCGAAGCTGTCGCTAATGATCACCGCGGGCGCCTTGCCGTTGCGCTGGCGTATCTCGGCACGGATCGTTCGCGCCGACGCATCGGCATCCTTTGGCAACAACGCCGCTTGACCCATGCCGACATTGGAGCAATCGACGCCGGCATTGGCGCTGATAAAGCCATGGTGCGTCTCGACGATCAACGCCCTGCCGCCCTTGCGTACGATGCGCTGGCTTTCACCCAAGATGACTTCCACCAGCGCCGGGTCTTTATCCAACTCCCGCCCTAACTCACGGGCACGCTCAGAGGGTCGAATATCCTTCAAGCTGACGATCCGCCCTTCGGCCTTGGAGACGATCTTTTGCGCCACCACCAGCACGTCTTCGTCGGTAAGTTCGATGCCTTGCCGGGCGCACGCGGCGCAGATCAGCTCGCCGACGCAGTCGCCCGTGCGAACTTCGCCCATGCCTTCAACGCCGATGATCTCGATCCGCTTCATGCGCTTCCGGAGCGCCGCGCCCGCGCGTCCGTTTCAGCCACCATTTGGTGAGCCAGTTGAAAAGCTTCGCCGTCTTCGGAACCCATGGCCAGAAAGCGTTCGAGATCCTGCGGCTCGTCGATGTCCAGAGCGATGGCCTCGTTTTCAAAGAATCGCAGCGGCAAACCCCGCGCCGACACCTGGCTCAAGTGGTAACTGAAGCTGTCGTAGCCGAAGCGTAGCTTGATCACGTCAGGCGGCGCGAGCAATAGAGCATTGGTTCCCAGACGGTCATGGGAAGGGACCAAAAGCGCGAATGGCGTCGTCGCGCCATCGGGAATCTGAGCCAGGACTTGCTCGATGTCCGATGCCCGCACCAAGGGCATATCGCCGGGAAGAATCAAAACTGCCTCGCGTCCCACGCGTTTCAGTTCCAGCCGGGCGAAATCCACCGCGCCGGTCTCACCGGTTTCCGAAGGTTCGCGAATCACCTGTGCGTCCATCGCCGTCGCAATCTCGGCGACGCGGTCGTTGCCGGTGACGACGAAGGTGGCCTCCAATCCGCGCGCCCGCGTGACCTCACGCAACACGTCGCGAAACATTGCCTCGGCTAAAAGCTCGCGATCAGCCGCGCCCAGCAGCGGGCTCAGCCGTTGCTTGGCGTTACGAAAGCCTTTGACGGGTAAAAGAGCAGATACTTTCATGTCCGCGTTAGAAAGAATTTTCTTAACACTATTTTCTGATCAAGGCCAAGAGCTCGCGGGCGAGGCGCTGCTTATCGGCGGGGGAGTTCATGCGAATATCCGCCGTTACCGCTCTGATATTCAATTCCTCGATCCCGGCTTTCAAGCTCTGGTCCTCATGCGCAATCACAAAAACGTCGAGATAGTCCGCGTAAGCTCGCGCGACACCGAGGGCCGACGCTTCCCAGCCGCTGGCGCTCATAAGCTTATGCGCCGGGCCGGAGATTGCGGATGCGCCGATGATGGGACTTACGCCGACGACGGTGGCGCGGGTTTCTTTGAGGGCGTCCCGGATTCCGGGCACAGCCAAAATCGGACCGATGCTGGTCACCGGATTACTCGGGCAGACAACGATCCCCGACGCGGAACCAAGCGCGTTTAGCACTCCCGGCGCGGGCTTACTTTTCACCACGCCGGCATAGTAGACCTTCCTCACCATCGGCTGCCAACGTTCCTTGACGAAGTACTCTTGAAAAGTAAGTTCCTTGTCGCCGGCCCTAAGTCTGGTCTCGACTCGGTCGTCGGACATGGGAAGAACCGCCGCTTTGATGCCGAGGGCTCGACAAATGTGACCGGTCACCTGGGAGAGCCTGACTCTTTCGGAAAGTAGCCCGGTCCGCCGGATATGCGTCGCGAGGTCCTTATCGCCGAGCTTGAACCAGGTGTCGGCGCCCAGCCGTCCGAGCTGCTCTAACGTCGTGAACGTGTCGCCCTTGATACCCCAGCCTTTGGCATCGTCAATCAGGCCTGCGAGAGTATAGGTAATTGTATCGATGTCCGGAGAGATATGAAGGCCGTGCAGAACACAATCGTCTCCTGTGTTACAGATGATCGTCAACTCGGCGGGGTCGATTTCCGCGGCCAGCCCTTCGATCAATTTAGCGCCGCCGGTGCCGCCTGTCAGCACGACGATCATTGCGAGATTACCGGGGTCGATGGAGCAATGGAGTGATGGAGTATTGGGAGATTCGCGAGCGGTCCGTTGTTCCTGACCAACCCGTCGCCGCCGCAAATTTGCTCCACGTAAGGAATGAGCGATGGCGCAAGGAATTTGTCGCCCTGGTGGATAAATTCAGGATAGATCGGCAAGCGCGCTTTCAGATCGAAGCCGGCCTCGGTGCTCTTTTGCCGCAACAAATCTAACGCCGGCCAGGGCGCTTCGGGATTGATGAAGTCGGGCGTCAAGGGTGACACACCGCCCCAGTCGTTGATGCCGGCGTCCAAATAAAGCTCATAGCCGTCCGGTGTCAAATTGGGTGGCGCCTGAATATTCATCGCACCCCCGAGAATCAAGCGCGCAAGCGCGATCGTTTTCAGCATGTCCTCCCGCCTCGGGTCCGGATGGTCGTGCATCGGGATTTCCGGCTTGGCGCGAAAATTCTGCACGATGACTTCTTGAACATGGCCGTAACGTTCATGCAGAGCGCGGAGCGCGAAGAGCGAATCGATTCTCTCGTCCCAAGTTTCGCCGATGCCGATCAGAATGCCGGTGGTGAACGGAATTCGCTGCCGGCCGGCTTCTTCGATTGTCCGCAGCCGCAGCGCCGGCTTCTTGTCCGGCGCATTGTCGTGCGCGCCGCCCGCGAGCAGCAACCGCTCGCTGGTGCTTTCCAACATGAGTCCAAGGCTCGCATTCACTTCCTTTAACCGCTGCAAATCGGCCTTGCCCATCACTCCAGGATTCGAGTGCGGTAGCAGCTCGGTCTCTTCCAAAACCACCTTGCAGGCTTCGACCAGGTAATCGAGTGTGCGCTGATGCCCATGCTCGACCAAAAAATTCTTCATCTCGGGATAGATCGCTTCCGGCTTATCGCCGAGGCTGAAGAGCACTTCGGTGCAGCCAAGAAGTTTTCCCTGGCGGACGATGCTCAGCACCTCATCCAGGGTCATCGTCTTCGCACCCGGTTCCCCCGGCGCCTTGCGAAAAGTGCAGTAACCGCAGAAATCGCGGCAAAGGTTGGTCAGCGGCACGAAGATTTTCGGCGAAAACGTCACCACCCGCCCCTTGCCCTGATCGCGCAACGCTGCCGCCGTCGCGAGGAGTTCTTGAAATGCCTCACCCTTCGCCGCAACAAGGCCCAAAGCTTCCCGGCGGCCGAGCAGCTTTCCTTGCAAACACTCTTTCAATGCCTGCTGCATCGTTCTTGGTTGAATATCGAATCGGCCCGCCGGTTTCAAACCCCGCCAAACGCGGCACCCAATCGACAGCCGACCTTGGCAGTTGCCCTCGACGCTTTCGCTGTGGTACGTCTTGAGCGGTTGGTCACATTATAAACTATCTATACCGGAGGAAAATGATAGTGGAGAATTTCGATAACATGCTCGTCATCGACGCCGACGGCCATGTCTACGAAGGCAACGTCGATCTCGCCAGCCGGATGCCGGAGAAGTGGCGTTCTCAGGCACCGATTCGGCTCAAGGACAACGAAGGGAATTCGCGCATTCTGCTCGAAGGGCGGCTCTGGTCGGCATCGCAGGGGCTTGGCCCGGGAGTCTCCGGACCGATGACGGAAAAAGCCCGGGGCTTTCGGCCCGGCATGGTCGATCCGGGTGCGCGGCTCAAAGACATGGATCAGGAAGGTATCGACGTCGCGATTCTCTTCGGCACCCAGATCGCGCTGACGGTCAACGGCCTGATGAACAAGGAATTGGCGGCCGTGCTCTGCCATGCGGTCAATGATTGGCTGATCGAGTATTGTTCCACTGACAAGAAACGGCTGCTCGCCGTCGGCTTGATTCCCTGCCAGGACCCGCCCGCGGCGGTCAAAGAGTTGGAATTTCTCGCCAAGGCCGGCGCGGTCACAGCGATGCTGCCGACCAACGTCTACGGCCTCAACAACATGGGCGACCGGATGTTCGATCCGATTTACGACTGCGCGCAATCGCTGGGCATGCCCCTGAGTGTTCATCCCCAGACCGGGCACGATGGTGTGCTCGGCGTCTCCGGCGTCATGGGCGCCGGCAGCGAGCGTCTTCGCAAGTACGCCTACGTCCACATGACCGCCTTTCCGTTCGAGTTGATGATCGCCATGATGCACATGATCGGCGAGGGCGTCTTCGACCGCTATCCGAAACTGCGCGTCGGTTTCATGGAAGGCGGCGCCGGGTGGCTGCCCTACTGGGCCGAGCGCCTCGACGAGCATATCGAAAAACTCGCGCCGCAGATGCCGGACCTCAAACGCCGCCCCAGCGAGATCATCAGAGGCGAGCAGATTACACTGACCTGCGAATCCGAAGAGACGGGGCTCGACCGCGTCTTCGCCGCCAACGGCGAGAACACCGTCATGTACGCCTCGGATTACTGCCATTGGGATTGTCATTTTCCCTACTCCGCGAAAGACATCATCGACGGCAAAGATCTCTCCTTTGCTCAAAAGGAAAAAATACTACATAAAAACGCCGTCGATTTCTTCAAGCTAAAAAACCTGCCCCAGCCGGGCGCGCTAAAGATCGCGCGCCGGAGCTGGTCCAGTGGCAGCGAACTAACGGCGGCTACCGCATGATCAAAAGGAGCGTTGTCATGACACGAACAAAACTTTTTACGGCTATTCTCGTTACGGTAATCCTGCAAGCATCGACGCTCGCCTGGGGCGCGGAAAGCTTGCAGAAGATTCGGGTCGGCTTTCCCTCCCTCGCCTTCTCTTACCTGCCCTATTACGTCGCCTATGAAAAAGGCTTTCTGAAAAAACACAACCTGGAAGCCGAGTACATTCAGATGCGCACCACCATTCAGCCCTCGGCGGTCATCAACGGCAATATCAATTTCTTTCCCTCGGTATCGACCGGCATGTCGGCCGCTGCCTCGGGGTTGCCGCTGGTCGTCGTGCTCAACTTCTACGACGGCGCGCCATGGATGCTCGTCACCAACAAGGAGATCAACAAGCCGCAGGACCTTATCGGCAAGACCGTCGCGGTCTCGGGGCTGCGAACCGCGCCGCATCTGTTCTTGCAAGCGGCATTGAAGAAATGGGAGATACCCGAGAAGGACGTATCGATCATCAGCACCGGCGGCACCTCGGACAGCTTCATGGCGCTGGCGAGCAAACAGGTCGTGGGCACGGTGCTCACGCCGCCGTTCGACGACAAGGCGGTTTCTATCGGCTTCAAGAAGTTCATGTTCTTGGGCGACCTGGCCGATATTCCCTATGTCGGCGTAATGACGTCGCAGAACGAGATCAAGAATAACCGCGAAACCATCCGCCGCACGCTCGCGGCGCTGATGGAGTCGGTCGCTTGGATTCGCGCCAACCGCGAGGAGAGCGTGAAGATGATCGTCGGAAAGTTCAAAGTGAACCAGACCGAAGCGGAAGGTACCTACGCCACGCTGGTTAAAATGCTGAATAAGGACGGGCGGCTCAATCCCAAGGTCGCCCGCGGCTATATCGATCTCCTGCGCCAAGACCGGCCGATAGCGGCGGACTTCGATCCGCAGAAGATCGTTGATTTATCCATGTTGCCGGCGGCCCGGTAACCGCGATGTGAACTCAATGGCGCGGATCAAACCGCTCTGTTGTGCCCTTGCGCGTTGTCAGAAAGAAAAGAAAATGGCTCCTGACCCCATTTTCCCGTTCGTGCTGCTTTACTGCGCGTCGCATGAGGGTAAGGGCAAGGCTCAGGTCGTCGGCCCGATCTTTCGCAAGGAAAATTACGGCATCGTTTTTCCAGACAAGAGTCCGCTGCGCAAGCGGGTCAACGAAGCGTTGCTGAAACTCAGGGAAAACGGCGCCTACGATCAGCTTTACAAGAAATGGTTCGGCGGCAGCGGGTCGTGACCGACCCGGTTGCGCGTCTCGCGTCTCGGGTTTCGGGCTTAACTCGAGACTCGAAACCACCGAAGGCGCGCTTGACAATGCCGGGCCGCTTGGCGAGATATTAAGGATACCTCAGAAGGAGCCCATCTATGCCATACAACGGCCATACCATCATCGACGGCGACGGGCATGTGATCGAAGATACTAAAGCGATCGTCGGGTTCATGCCGCAGATTTACCGCGACAAATACGAAACCCACACTTTCTTTAACCCGTTTCCGCCGCTGGACCATCTCCATTCATCAAACATGCACGACTTTCCCCCAGGAGCTTTTAACAAGGTCGGCCCCGACGGGTGGGTAGACTTCCTGGAAGACGTCGGTATTGAGACGACTGTACTTTATACGACTCTCGGCCTCGCGTTTGGGAAGATCGTCAGCCGCGACTGGGCCATCGACGTGGCGCGTGGTTACAACGATTGGCTCTATCACACCTACATGAAGCGGAGCCCGCGCTTCAAAGGCATGGCGTTAGTTCCGTTCCAGGAGCCGCAAGCTGCCGTCGAAGAGCTAAGGAGAGCGGTTAAAGAACTTGGCATGTGCGGCGCCATTTTGCCCTCGACGGGCATCCAGTCCAACCTAGGCGACCAGCGCTACTGGCCGATCTACGAAGAAGCGAACAAGCTGCGCTGCGCCATCGGTGTCCACGGCGGCGCCCATGAAAATCTCGGCCTCGACGACCTGAGCCCCTACGCGCCGGTGCACGCGCTCGGCCATCCTTTCGGCCAGATGATTTCTTTCGGCGGCCTGATCTTCAACGGCGTCTTCGACAAGTTTCCCCAGGTAAAGTTCGGCTTTATGGAAGGCGGGGTCGCTTGGTTGCTCGTCTGTTTGGAGCGTTTCGACCGTTCCTGGGAAACCCATATTCAGCACGACCCACGAAAACGCTTTCTTGATCTTCGCCCCAAGGAAAAGGTCAGCGAATACATCGCTCGGCACGTCGATGAGGGGCGCATTTTTGTCGGCTGCGAAGGTGAAGAACCGGACATCGCCCACGCGGTCAGGAGGATCGGCAACAAACCCTGGGTTTACTCCAGCGATTTCCCCCATGAGGTCAACAACGAATTCTGCAAGCACGAAATCAACGAGATGCTGGAAAACAAGGAATTAACGGCCGCCGACAAGGCGGCCGTGCTGCACGGCAACGCCCGCAGATTCTATAACCTCGGAGGTCCAGGACTATGAGCACACCGACGAGTATCGGTTTTATCATTCCATCGAGCAACCGCCTGACCGAACCGCAGTTCCACACCTACGCTCCGCCGGGGGTAGGCGTGCATGTGACCCGGCTGCGCATGACCGGCAAATTTCACAAACCTTGGGACGAACTCAAGCCCCAGTTGGCCGAAGCGGCCGCCGCGCTTTCGGACGTTAGGCCGTCCATTATTGTTTTCCATTGCACGGCAAACTCCATGGAAAACGGCCTCGCCCACGAAGCGGCCATCGTCGAAACCATTCAGCAGGCAAGCGGCTGCAAAACCATCACGACGGCCGAGGCGATCCGCGAAGCCTTCACGCGCTGCGCCATCAAGAAGCTCGTGCTGATCAGCCCCTATGCCCAAGCGACCAACCAGCATGAGATTAGCTATCTGAGCGAGACGGGATTTACCGTGCTCCACGAGTTGGGTCTCGCTCTGGAAAGTCAGAGTTATGGAAACGTAACTCCGGAGGAATGGATCAGAGTCGTCAACGAGAACACCCGCCCCGACGCCGACGGCTATTTTCTGAGCTGCACCAACACACGCATGATCGAAGCGATCGAAGAATTAGAGCGGCGCCTCGGTAAACCCGTGGTCAGCAGCAATCAAGCGACGCTCTGGGCCTGCCTGAAGCGTCTGGGCATCGCGCACCGGGATAAACGGCTGGGCAGGTTGTTCAATTAGGAATCCGTAGCATCTTCGTAAGTGAGCAAGGCGGCAACCTGGAGCGAAGGGCTCCAAGAGCCGCGGCGCACTGTCAGACATTTAATTATTTAAAACGACTTAACCGATCCTACGGGACTAAAAAGGTCGCCCGCCGGGATCAACAAGCTCGACGGAACGCGCGTGGCAACGGCACACCTGTGCGGCGCCACTTCCTCGCGAACGACAACCACAGCCACACCTCGGCGGATCGCCCTTAGAAGGTAAATCCCACAAAGGCGGGGGTCAGCATGGGGGTCAAGCATAGGCAAGCATAGGGGTCAGGTCTAGCAATATAGCAATGCTGATCGTTATCTACTTTCTTGCACGGAGCGCGCCTTGCCGCTGCGCTGACGATCTTATAATTCGTCCCACCGTCGTAAAATGGACTTCGAAGTGTTTGGCGATTTCTTGGTAACTGTACGCACCAGTTTCATAGGCCGCACGAATGCCTTCGTCGCGGGTTGAGTGTCGGCGACGAATCGCACTCAGCATCGGCGCTCGCGCCCGTTGCTGCACCAGCGGTATGTTGACATCTTCGTCTCGCTCCCCAAGCTTGTCCCGCATCTGCTCGACAAAGTCGTCGTCCCCCAAGTAGATCTGCCCTTTGAGATCCTTCCAGATGCTCGCTCCGCCCATTCCTTCCTCGACAAATTGTTGATATTTCCTTCTGGCCTCAAACCGACGCTTGCCAAACTCTCCCAACAAAACCTCGGTCTTCAGCCACACCGGAGCTGTGGACTTGCCGATCATGGCGCCGTAACTGCTCCACGCCCACTGCTGAGGTTGCTTCACCATAGCGGCCCGGACCG
>JAUYJC010000231.1 GCA_030688735.1 Deltaproteobacteria bacterium | reverse complement strand
TGCTTGCTGCCGAGAAAGGTTCCGTAAAGATTCGTGTGGACCACGCGGCTCCAGAACTCCATCGGCATGTCCGCGATGCGCGGCCAGCGGGGGATATTCCATGCGAAGTGAGGCACGATGGCGGCATTGTTGATCAGCACGTCGATTTGGCCGAAGCGACTGATCGTCTGTTCGATCATTCTTTTCACGCTGTCCTCGTCGCGCACGTCGACGTGGACGCCTAAGGTTTCCGTGAGCTTGCCGATCTCAGCCGCGCTGCGCTGCATTTTGTCCCGGTCGAAATCGGCGATGACGACTTTCGCTTTGTTCTCGGCAAAAGTTCGCGCGGCATGCTTGCCGATGCCTTGGCCGCTGCCGGTAATGACGACGACTTTTCCTTCGAGCATGTTCTTTCCTCCCTCGTCCTAACCAGCGCATAACGCAAACCAGAAGCTAATTCAACGTCGTCGGCGAACATCGCAGCTGAGCCGCAAGCGAACCTCGGAATATCTCCCGCAAAGACGCAAAGGGAAAACGAATTGTCATTTCGAACGATGAGAGAAATCTTTCCTAGATCCCTCGCATTCGCTCGGGATGACAGGCCTTGGGCCTGTCACTTAGCGTCTTGGCGCCTTGGCGGGAGTAATATCCGAATCCGAGGGTTTTCGGCTCGCGGCGCGTAGCGCGGGCATGACAAGTCGAGCAAAAAGTTCCACCGAGCGTAGTGACTCGGCGAGCGACAGGTCGCCGAAGGCGAACTGACCGACGAGGTAATTGGCGGCGGAAACGTTTAGCTGTGATTGAAGGAAGGCCGAAACGTTCTCCGGGGTGCCAGCGACGGCCTGGCCGATCTCCATCATCTGGTCGAACTCCGCGGGTCGAGGGTGCGCGGGCTTGCCGCCGCGCAAAGAAAAGAGAAAGTAAAAGTGGTGGTGCCAGACCGGATAGGCGCGGCGCGCGACGGCGCGGGCTTCGGCCTCGTTCTCGGCGATGACGATGAAGCGGCTCAGGCCCAGCTTTGGCGTCTGTACATCGCCATGTTTCGCGCGCCAGACCGCGCGGTATTTATCGTTGAAGCTGCGCGTGTCCTCGGCCGAGTCGAGGCTCACCATGTTGAGGCCCTGGTGCGCGGCGCGTTCGGCGGCGTCCACCGAGTGGACGCCGTACCACATCGGCGGGTGGGGTTTTTGCAGCGGTTCAAGCTCCATCGGAATGTCTTTGAAAGAAAAGTGCTCGCCCTGGTAGTTGAGTGTCTTTTGTGTCAGGCCGCGAAGAATCAGTTCCGCCGCCTCGGTGTAAATGGCCTGGGCTTTGGCCGGGTCTTGGCCGTAGAATTCAATCTCGACAGGAGACGAGCCCCGCCCGAAGCCGATTTCCAGTCGGCCGCCGCTCAACTGGTCGAGCATGCAGATCTCTTCGATAAGGCGCAGCGGATGATGCACCGGCAGAGCGTAAACCAAGGGGCCGAAGCGCAGCCGCTTGGTGCGCTGGGCTACGGCGGAGAGAAACACGCTCGGCGAGGGCGCCAGGCCGATGGGGGTCGAGTGGTGCTCGGCCAGATGATAGGCGTAAAAGCCGGCGCGTTCATAGGCTTCGATGAGTTTGAGACGCGCTTCGTAAAATTCTTTCAGCGGCAAGTCGTTGCGGTCGAGATGATCGAAGACGCCGAATTCCATGCCGCTTTCCAAGTAACATGAAAAGTCGAAGATTGCCACGCGGCGCCGCGGCCAACGCGGTTGCCGGCATGTGGGGCAGTTAAGAAGTGAGCGGGACCTCCTTACTCCTAACGCTTTACTCCTTACCATCTTTCGGGTGTTGAGGCGGATCGAACTCCGTGTAATAAAGAAAGGCTGAATCGATTTCATGAACAACGAACGGAGGGAACATTAGCATGAACGCTGAAGCCGAGTATGCGGCGATTCCCATAAGCGTCACGGTCAACGGCGTAAGACATGAAGCCGTGGTCGAGCCGCGCACGCTGCTGGTTTATTTCTTGCGGGATCATTTGAATTTGACCGGCGCCCATGTCGGTTGCGATACCAGCCAGTGCGGTGCCTGCACGGTGCATCTCAACGGCCGCGCGGTGAAGTCCTGCACGATCCTGGCGGTGCAGGCCAACGGCGCGGAAATCAAAACTATCGAAGGGTTGGCCAACGGCGACGTTTTTCATCCGGTACAGGAAGGATTTCGGGAAAAACATGGCGTGCAGTGCGGCTTCTGTACGCCGGGGATGATCATGACCGCCGTGCAGTTGCTGGAAACCAATCCCAAACCGACCGACGACGAAATCAAGCACGCGCTTGAAGGCAATCTCTGCCGCTGCACGGGCTACGTCAACATCGTCGAGTCGGTCAAATGGGCGGCCGAAAAGATGAAGAGATGAGAAGAATGGTCGAGGATGGAGGATCGAGGATGGAAGATAGAAAGATTTGCGGACTGAAAAAGCCCGGAGGCACAAGGCGACACGGGAGAGAAGAAAAGACGGGAGGCAAAAATGTTTCCGGCTAACTTCGGCTATGTTGCCGCCAAGTCTGTGGATGAGGCGCTTCAGCTACTAAGTAAGCACGGTGAAATGGCGAAGCTGCTCGCCGGCGGCCATAGTCTGATTCCGGCGATGAAACTGCGCTTGGCCTCGCCGCGCACGCTGATCGATCTCTCTACGGTGCCGGGACTAGGCGGCGTCAAAATCGAAGGAAACAATTTGGTCATCGGCGCGCTCACAGTGCACGCGGATGTCGCTTCGTCCGATCTCGTGCGCAAGCACCTGCCTGGTCTTGCCGACGCGGCTTCGGTGATCGGCGACATGCAGGTGCGCAATCGCGGCACCATCGGCGGCAGCGTCGCTCATGCGGACCCGAATGCGGATTTCCCCGTCATCCTGACAGCTTTGAATGCTTCGTTTGTCGCGCGGTCGTCGAGCGGCAGCCGGAGCATCGCCGCGGATGATTTCTTCACCGATTTCTATACCACGGCGATGACGGCCAGCGAAATTTTGACCGAAATTCGCATCCCGCTGCCGCCATCCGGGAGCGGCACAGCTTACGTCAAGCTGCCGCACCCGGCCTCCGGCTACGCGGTGGTGAGCGCGGGTGTTATCGTCACGCGCCAATCATCCGGCTCCTGCGCATCGGCGCGCGTGGCGATCGGCGGCTTGGGCAGCGGACCGATCCGCGCGCTCGCTACGGAGACGGAGCTGCAAGGAAAGCCGCTCACGCCACAAGTAATCGCCGCCGCCGCAGCCAAGGCCGCGGAGAACACAAACCCGATGGACGACGCCTATGCCGACGCCGAGTACAAACGTCATATGGCGGTGGTGTTCGTGCGGCGGGCGATTGAAGAGGCCGCACGACGAGCGGCGTGAGGCAACAGCGAACGCGGGAGTTAGGACTGAGTAACGAGTGCTGAGGACTGAGTTGAAGATCCGGAAACACTCAGTACTCATTGCTCAGCACTCAGCACTTAACTTGGGAGGAAAAATGAACAGAAGAACCGCCATCCGGCGGCTGGGAACTTTATTTCTGACTACCGCTTCTCTTGCCCACGCGCAGCAGCCGAAGAAAGTCCCGCGGATAGGGTATCTTTCGAACGTCGATCCAACCCGTGAGTCCGCCCGTGCCGAGGCAATTCGGCTGGCTCTGCGCGAGCGTGGCTATATAGAAGGGCAGAACATCGCCACCGAGTACCGATATATGGAGGGGAAGCAGGGTCGGCTCCCTGAGCTTTTGGCCGAGCTGGTGCGTCTTAACGTTGATATTATCGTGGCAGCAGGAGGGGACACGCTGGTCCAGGCGGCCATGAACGCGACCAAGCCGATTCCCATCGTTATGGTGGGCACCGGGTCCGATCCTGTCGAGGCAGGCTTCGTTGAAAGCCTCGCCCGTCCCGGCGGCAACGTCACCGGCATTACAAACCTTGCCAGAGAGCTAGGCGGTAAGCGGCTGGAGCTGCTCAAAGAAGCGGTTCCCAAACTTGCCCGTGTCGCGGTTCTCTACGATCCGGCCAATCCCCTCAGTGTAATCGAGGTGAAAGAGGTTCTCCCAGTCGCGGCACGTGCGCTACGGTTGACTCTTCAGCCTTGGGAGGTACGAGCTGCGGACGATTTCGATAGGGTATTCGCTGCGCTGAGTAAGCAGCGCCCGGATGGACTCTACTTGCCCGGGGCCAACGTAATCAATGTTAACAGAAAACAGATCGTCGGCTTTGCGTTAAAGAGCCGGTTGCCGTCGACGTACCAGAGCAGAGAATTTGTAGATGCCGGTGGGCTCATGTCCTACGGGGCAGACCTCGCGGAGAGCTACCGGCGCGTCGCATATTTCGTGGACAGAATCCTGAAGGGAACCAAACCGGCCGATCTGCCAGTGGAGCGGCCGATGAAGTTCGAGTTGGTGATCAACCTTCAAACCGCTAAGAAAATCGGCCTGACGATTCCGCAGTGGACGTTGATGAAGGCGACCAAGGTGATTCAGTAGGCAATAGTCAGCAGGCAATAGGCAATAGGAAATGAAAATCGGATTGCCGATGGTTCGATTTCACTCACCACAGGTTTTGGATTGAGGGAACAAGTTACGATGAAAGTGTTCTCACAGCGCGCGAAACTGTTCTTCGCCAAGACCCGCTTGTTTGAGAATTTTGCGAAAGGTTCCCGTCGGCAGCGTTCCAGGATGCATGGCCACGTAAGTCTGCCGCCCGTCTGGATGGCGCAAAACTTTGTGACTGCCGCTCTGTCTTACGTCGACAAACCCGGCGCGGAGCAATTTGGCAAGAATCTCACGGGCGGAGTACGGCATCAGGGACTTCGACTTGGGCGATTAGCGATTTCGATTCCACTGGTACGGCTTCGCCGCGCGCGCGCTTCTCACCAATCCACGCCTCGATCAATTCTTGCGCTGCGGCAAGAGCGCCTTCGACACCTTGGCCGTGAGTGGTTAAGTCGAGAGTTGGAATATGGGCGTAGTAGTAGCCCTGAAACTCGGGTTCGTTTATGGGCTCAAGCAGCACGGAGTAACGCATGCGAATTCCTCCTAACGATGCATTCTATAACAGGCCCTCTCCTCAACACAAGTTTCGGGTCTCGGAGGCGAGATGGATAACAAACTAATTGTCTCCCTCTGTCTTGCATCGATGCTGTTTTCTGTCGGCGTCGCCGAGGCGCAGCAGCCGAAGAAAGTCCCGCGGATAGGGTATCTTTCGAACGTCGATCCAACCCGTGAGTCCGCCCGTGCCGAGGCAATTCGGCTGGCTCTGCGCGAGCGTGGCTATATAGATAGACAGAACATCGCCACTGAGTACCGGTACGCGGAGGGGAAGCGCGAGCGGCTCCCTGAGCTTGTCGCGGAGCTGGTGCGTCCTCAGGTCGATATCATTGTGGTAGCAGGAGGCGGCGGGCCGATCCTGGCGGCCATGAATGCGACCAAGACAATTCCCATCGTTATGGTGGGCGGCGGGGTCGATCCTGTCGAGGCAGGCTTCGTTGAAAGCCTTGCCCGTCCCGGCGGCAACGTCACCGGCGTTACAAACCTTACCGGAGCGCTAGGCGGCAAGCGGCTGGAGCTGCTCAAAGAGTCGGTTCCCAAGCTTGCCCGTGTCGCGTTTCTCTACGATCCGGCCAGTCTGGCCACTCCGGCCAGCGTACGCGAGGTGAAAGAGGTTCTCCCAGTCGCGGCGCGTGCGCTGAAGTTGACTCTTCAGCCGTGGGAGGTACGCACTGTGGACGATTTCGACAGGGTATTCGCTGCAATTGGCAAGCAGCGCCTGGGTGGACTCTATGTATCTAGCGCGGGCTCGGTCTTGCGTGGTAACAGAAAACAGATCGTCGGCTTTGCCTTAAAGAGCCGGTTGCCGTCGATGTACCAGAACAGACAATTTGTAGATGCCGGTGGGCTCATGTCCTACGGGGCGGACCAAGCGGAGAGCTACCGGCGCGTCGCATATTTCGTGGACAGGATCCTGAAGGGAACCAAGCCAGCCGAGCTGCCGGTCGAGCAGCCGATGAAGTTCGAGTTTGTGATCAATCTAAAGACGGCTAACCAGATCGGCCTGACGATCCCTCAGTGGACGCTGATGAAGGCGGATAAGGTCATCAGATGACAGTGCTGAGTAACGAGTGCTGAGGACTGAGATAAGGGGTCAGACTGAGATAAGGGGACTGAGATAAGGGGTCAGGAGCCCTTCCCGAAAGGCTCCTGACCCCGTCGATGCCCCCTTAACTGGGGAGGCGCGTGGGGACAAGGTAACAGAATCGAAACGAACACGAGGTCTTAATATGACAACCGAGCACACACCAACGGGACTTATCGGTGCATCGATTCGCCGGGTCGAAGACCCGCCGTTGATCACCGGCAAGGGCTGCTACGTCGACGATATCAAGCTGCCGGGCATGCTGCACATGGCAGTGCTGCGCAGTCCTTATGCGCACGCGAAAATTCGCTCCATCGATACCAGCGCGGCCAAGAAAATCAAAGGCGTGGCCCTGGTGGTGACCGGACCGGAATTGCCCGAGCGCCTGATCGTCCATGTGCCGCCTGCGGTGCGCGGCCAAAAGATTCCGCCCCATCCGGTGCTGGCGCGCGGCGCGGTGCACGCGCCGGGAACGCCGGTGGCCGCCGTCCTCGCCGAGAGCCGCGCCATCGCGCAGGATGGATGCAACGCAATCGAAGTGGATTACGAGCCGCTGCCTTCGGTACAGAATGCCGAAGAGGCGCTCAAGCCCGGCGCGCCGCTGGCGCGCGAAGAGCTCGACAGCAACATCTGTTACATCGCAACCAAAAAAGGCGGCGACGTCGAGAAGGCCTTCGCCGAAGCCGATCATGTCGTGCGCATGCATATCGCCAGTCCGCGCCTGGTGGCGCTAGCGCTGGAGCCGCGCGGAATCGCCGCCAGTCCTGATCCGATGGGGCAGATCCTTACCGTCTGGCTCTCCGCCCAGGGACCGCACCGCGCGCGCGCCGATATCGCCGGGATAATCGGCGTGCCGGAAAATAAGATTCACCTGATCGCGCCCGACGTGGGCGGCGGCTTCGGCAGCAAGGGGCCGGTGTACGCCGAGTATCCGTTGGTTTGTTACTTAGCGCTGAAGCTGCGCCGGCCGGTCAAATGGATCGCTACGCGCAGCGATGATATCGTCACGACGATCCAGGGCCGCGACCAGGCGATGACCTCCGAGCTGGCGCTCAAGAAAGACGGCACGATGCTCGGGCTCAAGGTGCGCGTCGTCGCCAATCTCGGCGGCTATCTGCATTCCAACACCGCCGGCCCGCCCCAGCGCATGATGGCGATGGCGCCGGGCTGCTACCAGATTCAAAATTGCCATGTCGAGGTCGTTGGCGTGTTTACCAACACGGTTTCCACCGGCCCCTACCGCGGCGCCGGCCGGCCAGAGTCGGTGTTGAACATCGAGCGGCTGATCGACAAGGCGGCGAGGGATTTAGGCATCGACCGCTTGGAGATTCGCCGCAAGAACTTTATTCGGCCGGAGCAATTCCCGTATCGGACCGGGGTCGGCATGGAGTACGACTCCGGCGATTACTTCAAATCCCTCGACGAGGCGTTGAAGGTTTCCAACTACCAGGAGCTCATGCGCCGGCGCGATGAGCGGCGCGCGCGCGGCGAGATCGTCGGAGTCGGCTTGTCAACGTTCGTCGAACCCAGCGGCGGCGCCGGCTTTGAGAGCGGCACGGTGCGGGTTGAGCGCACCGGCGAGATCACGGTGCTCACCGGCTCTAGCCCGCACGGCCAGGGGCATGAGACCGTGTGGGCGCAGATCGCCGCCGAGTTGATGCATACGACGATGGATCACGTGGCGGTTCTGCACGGCGACACTTTCGTTTCGCAACAGGGCACCGGCACATTCGGCAGCCGCAGCGCCGTGGTCGGCGGCGGCTCGTTGACCCTGGCCGCGCAGCGGGTCATCGACAAGGCCAAGCGCATCGCCGCCCATCTGGTCGAAGCTGCGCCCGAAGACATCGTGCAAACAGACGGCGGCTTCGCCGTCGCCGGCGTGCCGGAAAAAAAGGTAACCTGGCGGCAGGTTGCGGGGGCCGCCTACGGCGGCAAAGTTCCCAAGGGCATGGAAGTCGGCCTACAAGAGACATGCTTTTTCCTTCCCGGGCGGGAAGCCTGGGGTTATGGCGCTCACATCTCCGTGGTCAGCATCGAGCGGGAAACCGGCAAGCTCACCATCGAAAAGCTCGTGCTGATCGACGACTGCGGCGTGATCCTCAACCCGATGATTGTCGAGGGGCAAATTCACGGCGGCGTGGCCCAGGGGCTTGGCGAAGTACTGCGCGAGCAGATGCTCTACGGCGAAGACGGGCAGGTGCTCACGGGAACGCTGATGAACTACGCCGTCATGCGCGCCGCCGACATGCCGCCGCTCATCCTCGGCGAAACCGTGACGCCCAATCCCTTTCATCCGCTCGGCGTCAAAGGCGTCGGCGAAGCCGGCACCAACGGCGCGCCGCCGTCGGTGGCCAACGCCGTCATGGACGCGCTCGCCCCACTCGGCATCGATCATATCGACATGCCGTACACGGCGCCGAAACTATGGGCGGCAATTAAAAAGGCGGAAGGCGACAAGGGAAGGACGAAGGCGGAAGGATGAAGGGTGAAGTCGATTCTGCTGAAAAACTTCCGTTCATCCTTCGCGAACCTCAGGACGAACGGAGGAGCGATCGAAATCATTGGAGATGTTTCCGTTCATGCTGAGCCTGTCGAAGCATTCTTAGGGCTTTTCAGCAGAATCAAAGTCGGTGGCGGCGCAACGATTTGGGATTTCGCGCGGCGATCGTTGATCCTTCCTGTTGTTTAAACATTTGGAACATTCGTCGGCTGTGCCGGCCCCATGTCTCAGCCGGTGCAGCAGCCGTTTTCACCTGCTAAACACCGGGCGATTCGTCTCCAGAGCTGTGCCGGCCAGTCCGCCGATAGGGGGAACTGGAACCTTGCGGAGGAGGCTAGTCGGGCTCTCACGGAGAAAGTGGCGGCGACGAGACACTTCGAGATTTCATCGGAGCCTGGGCTGGTATTCAGCTGTAATGTTGAAGGTGTTGTCGATCGAAACAGCTTTCAACGCGGCCCTGCGCTGTTCGGGAATCTCTCGGAAGTCAGAGTCACGGTCATCCTCTGGGAAAGCCCGGGCGATGGAATCATCGCCACGTTTCGCGGCTTCGCCGCCTTGCCTCCCGGTAGCATGGGCACCATTGACGATCCACGCCGCCTGGTCGCCGCCGCAATGAACGACGTCGCAAATCAGTTGGATGCCTGGGTGAAGGCGAGCGGCGACAAGAAGTAAGGAGTCAGGGGTGAAAGGTGAGGAGCCTTACCCATCACCCCTAACCCGTGATCAAACGGGGTGAATGCAGCGCTTACCCGCAAATGATCTTCAGCGGTGAAAATCTGTGACATGGATCCCGTCAGAAAGTCCGGCTGCCTTCCGGCGCCTTCACGTCCAACGCATTCACCATATAACCCACGGTCGTGTAGTGGCCGACGAGCGCGATGGTTTCGACGAGCTGTTCGTGGCTCAGCTCACGCTGCGCTTGGGTGAACAACTCTTCGGATAGCGTGCGCGTGCGCAGAAGACTTCTGGCGATGTCTACGAGCAACCGTTCTCTGGGCGTCATTTCGTCCACCGGGCCGTTCGCGCGCAGGGTTTCGAGCAGCTCCGGGCGCATTTTCGCTTCGCGCGCGCGCCGTTCGTGGCGCGTCCACGGATAGTGGGCGCCCATCTCGCGGGCGACCGCCAAAATCACCAGTTCTTTTTCGACCGTCGGTAACGACGAGCTGAAACGAAAGTAGTCTTCTACTGTCCCGACCCGGTCGGCGAGGACCGGCGCGTGCATGATCACGCTATACGGTCCGCCCCCGCCGGAACGATGGGCGGTGATGCGGTCCCAGATCACTTGATGTTCCGAGGACAATGCTTCGCGGGTGACTCCTGGTATCCGGCTCATGGTTCCTCCTCGTTCGTGATCGTGAGTCTCTCGTCTCGGGTTTCGAGTCTCGGGTTTGAACTCTGGACTCGGGACTTGAGACTCGGAACAATCTGCCCGCGATCTCTGGATGTCCGTGGTGAATACTTCTTCACACTGAATTCGGGAACACGATTCATTTTTGTCCCGCTTTCGCGGCGGCGCGCACGGCTTCCATCGCGACGCTGTCGCCGTGAATTCCGGCCACCGTTCGGATGTCCAGATTGAGCTTGTCGATGGCCTGCACGAATTCGCTGAGGATCGGCGCGGGGCGTACTTGGCCGCCGCGCGGGCTGACGTGGTCCGCCTCGATTAGAATTTTCTCGCGTGGCAGATAAATAACCTGGAAATCTCCCGCGTGGGAGGTCGGCAACGGATAAATTTCTACCCGTTGGTCGCCGTCGGTAAGCGTACGGTAGCCGCCGCCGTATGACTCGATCACCACGGCGCGTTTGGATTTCTCAAGGCTATCGGGCCGGATCGTATGCGGCGCTTTCGCCACGCGTGCATAAAACTCCGTCGCGACGAACGGAACAACGACGGTCGCTCCCTCTGCCATGAATCCCCTTATACCGCCCGAATGATCGAGATGGGTATGGGTTGGAATGACGTATCGGATCGGCTTCGCTGGGAAGCGCTCTCTGATGGCTTTGATCACTGAAACCGAACGTTCATCATAAAGCGGTCCCTCAACGGCGATCAGGTGATCACGCATCTCGACAATCACGGTGTTGTGGGAAGACCCTCGGATCTGGTAAACGCCCTCGGCCAATCGTGCGAACTCCACGGGCGGAGTCCGTCCGACATCCTGATAACTGAAATTGGTCGCCACTCGGCGTTGAACCCACTGAAATGCGACGGCCTTGGCGTCGACTTTCTGATCGCGGATGGCTTGCGGCACAGAGAAACTATCGGCCGTAAGCGTGACATTGTTGCGGACGGACTTGATTTGCTCTTCCTGCAGCGGTTTGCCGTTGAGCTCGGTACGCAGGCCGAAGGGGAGCATGACGGCGTCGACTTTGCGCCAGTCGCTATAGCGAAGCGTGTAGCGGCTGTCGCCTTCGAGGGGATCGTCTTCCATGATTTCCACCTGGGACGGCAGTTTGCTCTTAGCGTCCAGATAGACGCGGAATTCATCGCCGCTTTCTTGGAAAGCTAACACCTGCTGCGGCTTGCCGTCGAGATCGGCGTCGGCGAGACGGCGCAGATTGTTTTGTGCTAAGGCGACGAGGATGATTTTCGCTGCCGCGCGTTTTTCTTCCCGCATGCGCGTCGCCAGCCGAGCGGGATGAAGACGGATCTGCTTACCGCTTGCGCCCTCCTCAAGAAGACCGACGGAACCGTCGATAACCTCAACCCACCGCAAGGGTTCATTTGATCTTGAAGATAATGTGCCATTCCACTCAAGCCTTAAGCGCGGTTGAGCTAGGTCCCGCGTCAGGATGTAACGAAAGGTGCTGATCTGACCGCCCGGGCCGAGCGGTTGGCGCGGTGATGCGTGCTCGAACTGCTTTCCTTCGCTTTCGATAACCTGATTTTTAAGCGCGCGCAGCGCCGGCAGCCCGCCCATCGCCTTGGCCGCTTCTTCCACGAGTGCCCTAGCGCCGGACGGCTGGGCGTGAAGAGAATCCGTTCGGCCGGAAACGATGAAGAAAATTAATGATATCAAAAAAACATCGGCTTTCGTCATCGGCGCCTCCATATGATCGCCCGCGCGGAATTTCAATCAAACAGCCAATATCCAAAATCGATTGGGTCGTCAACAGCAGGAAAAGGCGAGCAAGGCTCTTTACGCTCGGCCTCGGTCCGTGTTAAGTTCCAAACCATATTTACAGCGCGAGGAGCAAGCAAATGCGAATAATTGAGCAAGCATTCAGCAAGGAGAAAGATGGCGTCGCGGGTTTCCTCTCTTTTCCGGAGCGAACGGCTCCGGGGCCGGCGTTGTTTTTGATCCATCCCAAGGGCGGTCTCGGGGAGTACATCAAGACCGAGACGCGGAAGTTCGCCAGGCTCGGTTACACGACGTTCGCCATCAACGTCTTCGAGCAACTTGGCTTTCCGGCGGCGACTCATATCGAGACCGGATCGCAGATCCAGGCCAAGACTCCCGACCCGGAGTTTACCCGCGTGCTCACGGAGGGATGGCGATTTTTGCTCGCGCAACCCAATGTAAACAAGCAACGAGTGGCGGTATGCGGTTATTGCATGGGCGGGCGCATCGCCATTCACTTCGTCGCCGCAACGCCGGAGGTGCACGCTTTTGTCGGGTATTATCCGACGGTGCGCAACGAACCGGAAACGCCCTTGCGGCCGGTTCATCCTTCGAAGGCGGTGCAGAAGTTTCGCTGCCCGTCGATCAATCTCTACGGCGCCGACGACGTGACGACGGTGCTGCCGGTGCAGGAAATGATGTGGCAGGCCTTCAAGGAAAACGGCCAGCCCCTGGAGTGGCACTTCTTCCCGTTCGGCGGCCACGGCTACGTCGATCCGGGGGCACCCGGGTACAATGCCCACACTGCCGATCTTTCATGGCCCCTGGTTGAGGATTTCTTGGAGCGCCACCTGAAATGGAATTCGCCGGAAGTCAAGAATCCGAACCTGCCGGCGTGATGAAGCCGACGAACTGGACCCAGCGCGGTCGAGCCGCAACCGAATCTCGGAGTATCTCCCGCAAAGACGCTAAGGCCGCAAAGGTCGGAGATTACGGGTGAAAATCATTCGTAGGAATTATTATCTTTCCCCTCTAAACTTGGCGACTTTGCGCCTTGACGGGAGGAATTTTCGACTCCGAGTGCTTTCACCTACCAGATCATTCGCGCAGGCCACGCAAACTTTTACGGGGCAAGTGCAAGGACGTCCGTTACAGAGAAATCCTGAATCGATGTCAAGTGCAAGGACGTCCGTTACAGCATTTTCAATCTGCCACATAACGACGGGGCAGAGAATAAACCACCTCTTGAAGTAAAGGTTGTTGCTGCG
>JAUYJC010000393.1 GCA_030688735.1 Deltaproteobacteria bacterium | reverse complement strand
TTTTTGTGATGTGGAGAGACCATAAACCTTACGACGAGAATTATCACTTGGCGAACATTGCACGACAGAGGATGCGCCAGGCGGCGTGAAAAAAAATAAATAAAATAAACAGGGGACTTGACAAGTCTCATAGAAAGTCTGCCCTGAACGAACTGGCCGTCCTGGGGTGGCGACGGCGGTCGGTCGGTGTATGCACTTTCGTTCTATTGTTTCTGATCATGGCGCCGGTGCCGCATCGGTTTATGGACGCGTTGGGAATTATGAGTCCTTATATCCCGGTAGCAGGAGGACCAATGCTATGAAGCTTACCATCGGTGTTATGGGCTCGAGCAGTGGCGAGCTGAGTGATGATGTTAAGCGAAAGGCCTACCAGTTAGGAGAGGCGATTGCTGAGCGCGATGCCATTCTCATCACCGGCGGGTGCCCGGGGCTTCCGTACGACGCGGCTCGGGGAGCAAAAGCGAGAGGCGGATTGGTCGTCGGCATCTCGCCTGGTCTCTCCATCGATGAGCACGTGGGCAAATACAATTCTCCGGTGGAGGGGTTTGATCTTCTGATGTACACAGGAAGTGGCCTCATGGGGCGCGAAATCACCAACATTAGGTCGTGCGACATTGTCATCATCGTCGGCGGCCGTACGGGAACGCTGGGAGAGTTTTCAATTGCCTACGACGAAGGACGACTTATCGGTGTACTCACCGGTACCGGAGGAATCACGGAAATCTTGGAAACCATCATTAAGGCTGCTGGAAAAGATACCGGAGCATGTGTTCTCTACGACGGCGATCCTGTAAAGCTTGTAGGCCGTTTGATCGAATATTATCAAACCAAACACTTTCGCAAACCCTCTTGTTTCTGCGATGCGAAAGGTGAGGGGTAGGCAAAAAATTATCGGCTGGCAAGACACGGGAGAGGCAGCGACGAGAAATGGTCACTGAGAACGAAACCGTGGATTGTCGTGCCTCGGCAGCTGGGCTAGTACCGCTCTTTACGGTTCATCGTGGCAGAGGAGAAGAAAGATGACGGATAATAATAGGGCGTCAAACCCAAAGGACGATGGCAAAAAATTGTTCGACGGTCCGAACGTGAGCCGCCGAGAGCTTCTCAACTGGTTTCTAGGCACCAGCGTCGGCGCTTTTTTAGTTTCCACCCTATACCCTGTGACGAGGTACCTGATTCCTCCGCGGGTAGAGGAGTCAACAGCCAGGACTGTGACTTTGTCGGTCAAGCCGGACGATGTAAAGGCCAACAGCGGGCAGATATTCAAGTTTGGCAGCCAGCCGGGGATATTGATTCGAACTCCCGGCGGAGAGTTGCGGGCCTTCACCGCCATTTGCACCCATCTCGCTTGTACCGTTCAGTACCGACCCGATTTCGGTCACATCTGGTGCGCTTGCCATAACGGCCACTTTGATCTTAACGGCAAGAACATTGCGGGGCCGCCGCCGAGACCTTTGGACCCGTACACGGTGAATGTTAGAGGGGATCAAATCGTAGTGAGCAAGGTCGCCTGATCCATATGTGGCCGAGGACGATCAGCAAGCCGGGGGAAAGAAGATATCCAGAGAAACGATGATCAGATTTGCAATCTAAAGGAGGATAGAACAATGGCAAAAGATCCAGTTTGCAAGATGGACGTGGATGAGAAGAAAGCCGTGGCTACTTCAACCCGCGAGGGGGAAACGTATTATTTCTGCGCCCAAGGGTGCAAGAATGCTTTCGATAAGGAACCCGAGAAATACCTTAGCGGTGGGAGCAAACATTAGCTCGGAGTGAAAAAACAACGGCAGGGCGTCAAAATGTGGCGACGCGGGCTGGCGGGCACACAGGAACGATGACGTGGTGTTTGTGTGTCGATATTCAAGACAAGGAGCCGGATGCCTGTTTAGAGAACTTTTACGGAAATGGCATTGACAAAAAGTCAGCTTCGCGATTTGTACAGGAAACGCGCGGCTCATTACGATTTCTGCGCCAACCTCTATTATCTGATTGGGTTCAGAGAAGCGCGATGCAGGAAACGCGCGGTCTCTGCCCTGGGGTTGAAATCGGGCGATGCGGTAGTGGAGGTTGGATGCGGAACTGGTCTCAATTTTCCCTATCTGTTGCAGTCGATTGGCGAGACCGGGCGGCTTATCGGCATCGACCTTACGGACGCGATGTTACAAAAAGCCACGAAACGTGTTGAACGCAATCGGTGGCACAATGTCGAACTGGTGGAAGCCGATGCCGCTTCCTACCTATTCCCCGCCGGGATTCAAGGTGTCCTCTCGACTTTCGCGCTTACCCTCGTGCCGGAATATGAAAAGGTGATCGATCATGCCGCACGCGCTCTGGTCGCTGGAGGACGATTTGTTATCGCCGATTTCAAGAAACCCGATCAGTGGCCGCTTTGGCTCGTTAACCTCGGCGTGCTAAGCACCAAACCATTCGGTGTTTCTCTGGATTTAGCGGAGAGAAAACCGTGGCAGGTTATGACGAGGTGCTTCGCGCGCGTAACCATCACAGAATGCTTCGGTGGTTCGGTGTACATCGCCGTGGGCGAGAGATAATGATGATATCCACCGGCCGCAGTCAATCTTTGACGGCTCGTAAAAGTAGCTTTCTTGGAGGAGTAAGTGGCACCTCAGTACAGTAACAAGGCATTGGTGTTCACCGCCGTCGCATCTTTTGTGGCCGGCCTGGTGATTGGTGGTTTGCTCACCCGCGCGTTCTTTTTTCCCGGGTCTCCTCCAGTGATTCTAGACATTTCGGCTCAGCTGCAGGAGGCGCATGCTCTGCTAGACAAAAACCTTTTCGCAGATGCCGAGAGAAGCTATCTGGCCATTCTTGGCCGCGATCCCGGCAACCCCGAGGCATTGAGCCATTTGGGAAACGTCGCCTTTCAACAAGGAGACATCGGGCGAGCCCTTCGCTTCTACGATATGGCTCTCCAGCAAGATCCCTCCTACGCCCATGCTCTTTGGGATAAAGCGATCGCTCTGCGTGACAAAGGAGACAATGCCGGCGCCATCAAAGCCTGGGAGGCATTTGCCGGCCTCTTCCCCCTTGATTCACCCGACGTTGTTCAGGTCAAAAAGTGGATCGCTGAGGCGCAAGCACAGGTTGATTCGGCCGCGACGAGCCGGGAAGGAAGCTTAAAAAAACTTTTCAAAAAACCACCCGCAGCGGTGCTTAAAGACAAAACCATCAAATAGTCGGGCGACGACGAATGTCTGTATGTTGAAATGATTGTTAGCATGGTTTCTCGCGAGGAGACCGCCAAATTCATGCGGGAGGTGATTTCATGCTTCCACAAGTAGCTGTTGGACGCCATTGCTGCGCGCAGTCGACCAATCCGGACAACTATCGTCCGTTGGTTGGAGACGCACTGGTCGACGAGTTGAAGCAACTCGCCCGGTCTCTGGCTGGAGTGCGCATATGCCAAATTAACGCCACCGCCGCAGGCGGAGGAGTTGCCGAGCTTCTTGGTGCGGAGATTCCTATTCTACAGGCAATGGGAGTCAACGCGGATTGGAGACTCATCCACGGAGATGCGGCCTTCTTTGAAGTGACAAAAGCATTTCACAATGCTCTTCAGGGCGCCGATTCGGATCTGACGGAAACGATCAAGCAAACCTATCTCGATCGGGATCGGGCCTGCGCCGAGATGATCGAAGGGGCCTACGACGTTTACATCGTCCATGATCCGCAACCCGCGGCGTTGAAACATTTTGCCAAAGCAAACCGTGCGCGCTGGATATGGCGTTGCCACATCGACAGCTCAGAGCCCAACCCTCAGGTCTGGAGCTTCTTGAAGCCGTTCATCGAGGAATACGATGCCGTGGTGTTCACGATGAAAGAGTTTTGTCCGCCGGATCTCAATGCCGCGCACGCCGTTTTCATTCCCCCCGCCATCGATCCTCTGAGCACGAAAAACATGGAGTTACCGGAGGAAGTTTGCAAAAGAGCACTGGCTAATTCCGGCATCGATCTAAACCGTCCCATACTTCTTCAAGTTTCCCGGTTCGATCCCTGGAAGGATCCGTTGGGGGTCGTCAAGGCTTATCGTTTGGTGAAGGAAAGACGACCGGAAGTCCAGCTCGCCCTAGTCGGGGCCATGGCGGGAGATGACCCGGAGGGCTGGCGCATGCTCGAAACTATCAACGCCGAATCGGCGAAGGACAACGACATCTACGTGTTTACGAATCTCACTGGAGTGGGGAACATGGAAGTAAACGCTTTTCAGCGCGGCGCCGACATTGTCATTCAAAAGTCGCTGAGAGAAGGGTTCGGCTTGCTTGTATCGGAAGCGTTGTGGAAAGGGAAACCGGTGGTCGCCGGACGAGCAGGTGGAATTCCGATGCAGTTTCCGGAAGCCTATGAGGACTATCTGGTTTCGGGCGTCGAGGAGTGCGCGAGAAAAGTTCTGGAGCTTCTTGGGGATTCAGAGGAACGGAAAGCATTTGGGGAGGCAGGGCAAGAAAAGGTGCGAAAGGAATTTTTGCTACCTTGGCTTATGCGCGATGAATTGAAATTGGTCAAGGAGGTTCTGAGTTTTTGAGTTATTGAAGATGAGTGCGGGAAGAAGCGGATACGGTATCTTTGATCTAGTCCGAGGAGTTTCTTGCGGGGAATAAATCAAGGGGGCATTTATGGCTGGAACTCTCTCTGAGCGCGAGCTAACGGCGATAGACGCATACTGGCGCGCCGCGAATTATCTTTCGGTGGGCCAGATCTACCTCTTTGACAACCCTCTGCTGAAGCAGCCGCTTCAGCTCGAACATATCAAGCCGCGATTGCTAGGCCACTGGGGGACCACACCGGGGCTGAACTTCATTTATGTTCATCTGAACCGGGTCATTAATGAATACGAACTCGACATGATCTACGTCTGCGGGCCGGGACACGGCGGTCCCGGCATGGTAGCGAACACGTACCTGGAGGGTACTTACAGCGAACTCTATCCGAACATTTCTCAGGATGAGGAGGGGATAAGAAGACTCTTCAAGCAGTTTTCCTTTCCTGGTGGTATTCCGAGCCATGCCGCGCCCGAAACTCCGGGGTCGATAAATGAGGGCGGCGAGATCGGCTACGCCTTGTCGCATGCGTACGGCGCTGTTTTCGACAATCCGGACCTCATCGCCGCTTGTGTCATCGGGGACGGTGAGGCTGAAACCGGCCCGCTGGCGACGGCTTGGCATTCGAATAAGTTTCTAAGCCCCGTCACGGATGGCGCCGTGCTGCCGATCCTGCACCTCAATGGATACAAGATCGCCAATCCCACCGTGCTGGCGCGCATCAGTCGGAGTGAGCTCGAAAGCCTGTTTGTAGGTTACGGCTACAAGCCCTATTTCGTCGAGGGTTCCGATCCCCAGACCATGCATCAATTGATGGCGGAGACCATGGATTCCGTGATTCAGGAAATCAAAGCGATTCAACGGGAGGCGCGGGGGAATCAATTCTCTCACCGGCCCAACTGGCCGATGATCGTGCTCCGGACGCCAAAAGGATGGACGGGCCCCAAGGAAGTCGATGGTAAAAAAACCGAAGGTTTCTGGCGCTCGCATCAGGTCCCCTTTGCCGACATGGCAGCGAAAAAAGGGCATATCGAGCTGCTCGAAGGCTGGATGAAGAGCTACAAGCCCGAGGAGCTTTTTGGTGCGAACGGCGAGTTCAAGGCCGAGCTTGCGGAACTCGCCCCTAAGGGCAATCGCCGTATGGGCGCCAACCCGCACGCCAACGGTGGAATACTGCTTAAAGACCTCCGACTACCTGATTTTCGCGATTACGCGGTTGAAGTGCCGAAGCCGGGCGTCGTAGTCGCAGAGGCCACTCGGTTGATGGGCAGCTTTCTGCGCGATGTCATGAAGCTCAACGAGAAGCAGAGAAATTTCCGCGTCTTCGGTCCGGATGAGACGGCCTCAAATCGATTGAGTGCACTCTTCGAGGTGACGAATCGCGCGTGGGTGGCGGATACGATTCCGGAAGACGAGAACCTCTCGCCCGATGGACACGTAATGGAGATCCTGAGTGAGCACACCTGCCAGGGCTGGCTGGAAGGGTACCTCCTCACCGGACGGCACGGTCTGTTTTCCTGTTACGAAGCGTTTATCCACATTATCGACTCGATGTTCAACCAGCACGCGAAATGGCTCAAGGTGACGCGCGAAATTCCCTGGCGGCGTCCGATCGCCTCGCTGAACTACTTACTCACGTCGCACGTGTGGCGGCAGGACCATAACGGCTTCTCCCATCAAGACCCCGGCTTCATCGATCATGTGGTGAATAAGAAGGCCGATGTGGTTCGCGTCTATCTGCCACCCGATGCCAACACTCTTTTGTCCGTTGCCGACCACTGCCTGCGGAGCCGCAACTACGTGAACGTGATCGTGGCGGGCAAGCAACCGGGTTTGCAGTACCTGGACATGGATGCCGCCATCAAGCACTGTACGGCCGGCATTGGCATCTGGGAATGGGCGAGCAACGACAAGGGCAGCGAGCCGGATGTAGTCATGGGTTGCTGCGGCGATATTCCGACACTGGAAACATTGGCTGCGGTCAGCCTGCTCCGCTCCCATGTCCCCGATCTAAAAGTTCGCGTGGTGAACGTGGTCAACTTGATGAAGCTTCAGCCGCAGAGCGAGCATCCGCACGGGCTGTCGGACAAAGAGTTTGATTCGCTGTTCACAACCGACAAGCCGATCATCTTTGCTTTTCACGGTTACCCGTGGCTGATTCACCGGCTCACGTATCGGCGGACAAACCATAACAATCTTCACGTGCGGGGCTTCAAGGAGGAAGGCACCACCACAACCCCGTTTGACATGGTCGTGTTGAACGACCTGGATCGTTTCGGCTTGGTTAGGGACGTGATCGATCGGGTGCCAAAGCTCGGCGCGAGCGCGGGGTATGCGAAACAGTACATGCGTGACAAGCGCATCGAGCACAAGGAATATATCGAACGCTATGGTGAGGATATGCCGGAAGTGCGTGATTGGCAGTGGCCGGATTCCTGAACCTTTGGTGTCAAAGCGCGCCGATGAGTTTCGTGGGTTGCGGCTCTCGTTATAGTAAGGAGAGGAATCCTCTTGGGCAGCTGGGGACCGCAAGAGGCGGATGCCATAGCCTCTGATATCGGCGGGTGGCACAATCCCACGCCGACGGAAAAAACAGTATGACTTCGGTAAAGCGATTGGTTTTTCTCCTCGACGTTGACAACACGTTGCTTGACAACGATCGCGTCATCGCCGACCTCATGCGCCATCTGGAGCGAGAAGTCGGCCAGGAGAGGCAGCAGCGCTACTGGACGATCTTCGAGCAGTTGCGTACGGAGCTAGGTTACGCGGATTATCTGGGGGCGTTGCAGCGCTACCGGATCGAATATCCGCGCGCCCCTCATTTGGTAACGGTCTCGCATTTCCTGGTGCATTATCCCTTCGCGAGCCGTCTCTATCCGAATGCCCTGGACGTCGTGAAGCATTTCAAGCAATGGGGACCGGTGGTCATTTTGTCGGACGGGGACGTCGTTTTTCAGCCGCACAAGGTGGAACGCTCGGGGCTCTGCGACGCGGTTGAGGGAAACGTTCTGATTTACATTCATAAAGAGCGCGAACTGGACGACGTGGAGCAGCGTTACCCGGCCGAGCATTACGTCCTGGTCGATGACAAATTGCGCATCCTGACCGCTATCAAGCAAGCCTGGGGTTGGCGGGTGACCACCGTCTTCCCGCGCCAGGGACACTATGCCCACGACCCCCAGGTACTGGCGACTTATCCGCCGGCTGACGTGACCGTCGAGTGCATTAGCGACCTGCTCAACTCCGACCCGGACACGCTTTTCGCTTTAACACATAGAGAGCTACAGGGAAAACAATGAAACTGAGTAAAGGCAAAGAAGGCAATTCGATATGATTCAGAGCGCTGAAACTGATTTGCCTTTATACCGCTATTGACTGACAAGAAACCCAAAGGAGAAAAGTCATGGAATGGCTAACGGAAAACTGGTTCTGGGTTGTGATCGGCGTCGCCTTCATCGCGATGCACATGTTCGGTCACGGTGGTCATGGGGGTCATGGTGGAGATGACCGTCAACGACGCAGCGATGAAACTAAAGATGAGGAAGCGCGGGAGCGCGGAGTGAACAAGAGGTCAGGGGGGCATCAGCACTGAAGCGGGTGCAAGTCAGGAAGTGAAAATCCTTTCTCTCCGGGCTACCGGAGCATTCAAGGAGAAACGATGAAAGCCCAGCAGATGTTAACAGGACGAGGGTTGCACTGGCTCTTTCAGCAGGTGCGTGGGGGCTCTTTCAGAGTTGCATATACCGACGGCACGATTGAACACTACGGCGACGGCGAGCCACAGTTTACGGTTCGGCTTCGTGACGACGATATTTTCAATCTCTGGAGTGGCGATCTGTCGATGAGTTTCGGCGAGGCTTATATGGATGGGCGGTTTGAGGTCGAGGGAGATCTCGCAGACTTAGTTGCCCTCGCCATCCGGAGCGGTTTGATGTCTGCCACCGAGACGGCGGAAGGTTTGACGGGTACTGCTCTCCGTGTGGCGGCGGGAATTCGCTCCCTCAAGCGTCAGACGGAGGACATCGGCCACCATTACGATCTCGGCAACGACTTTTTCCGCCTCTGGCTCGACGAATCGCTCACCTACTCGTGTGCCTACTTCCGCAACGCCTCCGACACGCTCGAACGGGCGCAACTCCAGAAGGTCGAGCATTCGCTCGGGAAGCTTAGGCTTCAACCCGGCGAGACGTTGCTTGACATCGGCTGCGGTTGGGGCGCGCTGGTAATCCGGGCTGCCGAACGCTTCGGCGTTCAGGCGTTGGGTATCACTCTGAGCAACGAGCAACGAGTCGGCGCGATGGCGGCTATTACGTCGCGCGGGTTGTCAGACAAGGCGAGAGTGCAGCTGGTTGACTACGGAACGCTAGCGCGCGAAGGAAGACAGTTCGACAAGATCGTCAGCATCGGCATGATCGAGCACGTCGGCAAAGCGCACCTGGCGGAGTTCGCGCGCGACGTGGAGACGATGCTAAGGCCGGGCGGTTTGGCTCTGCTGCACTTGATTACCACGATCAAAGACGGACCCACTAACCGTTGGGTAGAGAAGTATATTTTCCCCGGCGGCTATATCCCGACGCTCGCCGAGATGGTCGATCAACTGTCGGCACAGGATCTTCACATCTGGGATGTAGAAAATCTAGGACCACATTATCGTTTAACGCTTGATGAATGGTCCGAGCGTTTCGAGCGAGCGGTGCCTCGCATCCGTGAAAGATTCGATGAACGCTTCGTGCGGATGTGGCGGCTTTACCTGCGCGGTTTCTCCGCCAAGTTCCGGGAAGCGACGCTTGAAGTGCATCAGATTCTCGTTTCACGCGGCAACCCGCGCAACTTATCGCTCACACGGGAAGATATCTACAGGGCGCGATAGCAATGCAAAATATTAACGAAATAAAGAAGCAGTTGTTCGTCCTGCTCGCCAGCGTGTTTGTCGTGATGATCGGCTTTGGCATCACCTTGCCGGTGCTGCCATTTTACGTAGAGCGACTCGCGGTGGAGGGAGGAGCGTCGCGCCAATCAATCGTGCTGCACGTCGGGCTCCTGACCGGCGTCTATCCTCTGGTACAGCTCATTTTTGCACCCTTGTGGGGCCGCTGGTCGGATCGCATCGGTAGAAGACCGCTGGTCTTGATCGGCATTGCCGGCTACGTCATTGCCCAGGTGCTCTTTGGTCTTGCCAACTCGCTGTGGCTGCTCTATGCGGCGCGCACCATCGGCGGAATCTTATCTTCGGCAACACTGCCGGTCGCGGCGGCTTATATCGCCGACATGACGACGGAAGAAGAGCGCGGTCGCGGGATGGCCTGGCTCGGCACGGCGATGACTCTCGGCGTCGTCGTCGGACCAGCGGTCGGCGGAATGCTGTCTCACAGAAATTGGCATTTCAATTGGAGCTATGGGCACTTCATGGTTGACGGCTTCTCGCCCCCGTTCTTCGCGGCGGCATTTTTAGGTCTTCTCACGCTCCTCGCGGCGATGCGTTGGCTGTCGGAGTCTTTGCACTCTCGGGAGGCACTCGTCTCCAAGGGAGAGATCAAGGGAGATTGGCGAACATTAGTGAAAAGTCTTCGCCCGCTGCTCGCGCTCGCATTCGCAGGGCAGTTGACACTGACGATCTTCGAGGGGACGATTGCCCTGTACGCGCAGGCGATGTTTGACTACGGGCCCATCGAAGTAGGAGCGATCTTCGTGGTGTGCGGGTTGGTGATGACCGTTTTTCAAGCTGGCGCGGTCGGTTTCCTCTCCGGGAAAATCGGCGAGATTTACCAGATCGGCGCAGGGTTCGGATTGATGGGGGCCGGTCTCGCCCTGCTTTCGACGGCGCGCACGCCGTTCTTTGTCTTTGCCTTTGTCGGGTTGCTCGCGTTAGGAATGGCTTTCATCGCGCCGAATATCGCGGCGCTCATCTCAAAGAGCGGCAGCGGGCAATCGGGCGCGGCGCTCGGCGTCCAGAATGCCGTCAACAGCCTCGGTCAGGCGAGCGGACCGCTCCTGGGTGGCGCGCTCTTCGTCTGGCAGATAAACGCGCCGTATTTACTGAGCGGAGCATTGCTCATCGCGCTCGCTCTGGGTGTCGCCTGGAAAGCGATGGCAGAGCGCCGGGTCGCCGGGTTAGAGGAAATTTCAGAAAAGACATAAGGAGATAAAATGTTGAACTTTTTGATCAGTGGCTACCGGTAATCGGCAGTCCCGTACTACAACCTTCAGCTTGGCGTTGTCTGAGAAAATAGCTGTAAGCCGCCGACAAACCGGAAGTTTACCGGACATTTTCAGAGGAGGAGAGCGATGACAAATCATATAGATCCCGTTTGCGATATTCAGGTGGAAGAAAAGGTCGCCGCCGGATTTTCTGAGCACGACGGAGTGACCTATTACTTCCACAGCGAGGAATGCCTGATCAAATTCTACCAACACCCTGAACAGTATGTAGACAAATCGGGTAAGGAGAAGCTTAACGATGCCCCGCAAGTGATGGAACCGAGCGAAAAGAAACGTTGATGTAACCAACTGGAATCCGCTGTTGGGTGGAGTGCTTTTGATCTGGCAGATAAACGCACGTACTTGTTTAGCGGAGCAGTTTTGCTCTCGCTGGCTTTGGTTATCGGGTCGAAAGCGTTTGGGACAGCGTCGCCACACCGTGTTACAGGACAATTCCGGAAGGGCATAAGAAGACAAAAGGTTGCAGTTTTTTAATTTTGCACTGAAATCCAACGTAGTGATCGCCGCAGTTTAGGTCGGATGATTTTGCGGGGTGTAAAGCATAACGGGATGAGCATTTGTTGACCGGACGTGCGAAAGCGTTGCGGAACCGATCTGTGCTCTCCCAAAATCTATAAACATTGTCCGAATTGAATGCTCGGACGGGAGGAACAGCGATGAAGACAGAAAGTGGTATCGCCCTGGTTACAGGATCGAGTGGAACAATTGGCTCGGCCGTAATGCGGCGGTTTGCTGGACGATTTGACGACGTTGTCGGCTTTGACCGCGAGGCCCCCAACCCGCCGCCCCCCGGCTGCACCGCCATAGCCGTCGAAATCACGTCGGACGAGAGCGTGCAGGAAGGTCTCCGCACCCTCCGCGAACATCACGGGGCGCACATCGCCTCGGTAATTCATCTTGCCGCCTACTACGATTTCTTCGGTGAGCCGAGCGAGAAGTATGACGAAATAACCGTGCGCGGAACGGGACGCCTGCTGCGCGGCTTGCGCGATGCGGACTTTCAGGTGGACCAGTTTGTCTTCTCCAGCACGATGGTCGTCCATCGCCCGGCTGAACCGGGACAGTTCATCAACGAAGACTGGCCGATTGGGCCGACATGGGCCTATCCGGAATCGAAAGTTCGCACCGAAAAGCTGATCCACGACGAGCGCGGCACGATTCCGGCCGTGCTGCTCCGCATCTCCGGGGTCTATGACGACCACTGCCACTCGATCCCGCTGGCGCACCAGATGCAGCGCATCTACGAGCGGCAGATGACGAGAAACATCTACTCGGGCAGCACGGCGCATGGACAATCGTTTATGCATCTGGACGATTTGCTGGACGCGATTGCGCTGGTGGTTGAACGGCGCGCAAAGTTACCGGCCGAAGTGCCGATTCTGCTGGGCGAGCCGGAGCCGCTCACCTACGACGAACTGCAACATACCTTCGCCCGCCTGCTTCTCGGAAAAGAGATGGAAACGCTCGAAGTGCCGGACGCGCTCGCGCCGCTGGCCAAGGCGGGCGCGTGGGTGATGGAGAAACTGCCCGGCGCCGACCCGTTCATCAAGCCGTGGATGATTGACCGCGCCAGCGACCATTACGCGCTCGACATCACCCGCGCCCGCACGTTGCTCGGCTGGGAGCCGCAGCGAAGTTTGCGCGACACGATTCCGAAGATGGTCGAAGCGCTGAAGGCCGATCCCGCAAAGTTCTACGAAGAAAACAAACTAGGCAAACTGCCAGCGTCCGTTGAAGAAAAGAAGCACGACGCTGCGACCAAGGAGTCCGCATGAAATCAGAACACGCAGCAGTTGGGGGCCACATTTACACTTGCCTGATGCACCCCGAAGTCCAGCAGGAGGGACCGGGCAAATGCCCAAAGTGCGGCATGGAACTCGTGCCGAAGGATCACACCGCAATGGACCACACCGCGATGGACCACAGCGCGATGGACCACAGCGGGCACGAAGATCATACCGGGATGGTGCGCCAAATGCGCGAGAAATGGCTCTGGACGAACTTCGCCGTCGTTTCGCTGGGCGTGTGGCTCGTCAGCAGCCCGTTCGCCTTCGGCTATGCGAGCCGGGGAATGATTTGGAGCGACGTGTTGAGCGGCGTATTGCTCATCTTTTTCTCCACGCTCGCGCTCTGGCCGCGCTTTGATTTCGTCGGGCGCTGGAGCGTTTCGTTTGTCGGCGCGTGGCTCCAATTTGCGCCACTCGTTTTTTGGGCGCCAACGGCTGTGGCTTATCTCAACGACACCCTCGTCGGCGTCATCGTCATCGTCCTTTCGGTCCTCGTTCCAATGATGCCCGGCATGGCGCATCACATGGAAATGAAGAAGCCGGGGCCGCTGATTCCGCCCGGCTGGACCTACAACCCTTCGAGCTGGCATCAGCGCGCGCCGATGATCGGCCTGGCGTTTGTCGGCTGGCTCGCCTCGCGCTATCTGGCCGCCTTTCAGCTCGGCTATATCACGACGGTCTGGGATCCCTTTTTCGGTGACGGCACGGTCAACGTGCTAACTTCGGCGGTGTCGGAATCGTTTCCAGTTTCCGACGCCGGGCTGGGCGCCGCGGCCTATACCATCGAGATGCTGATGGGCTGGATGGGCGGAAAGGAACGCTGGCGTTCCATGCCCTGGATGGTGTTCTTCTTTTTCATTCTGGTGGTGCCACTCGGCATCGTCAGCATCACGCTCGTCATTCTGCAGCCCGTCATGGTCGGCTCCTGGTGCAGCGTTTGTCTTTTCACCGCCCTGATCATGCTGCTGATGATTCCATTCGCGGTGGATGAAGTCGTGGCCACCGGGCAATTCCTCAAGCGGAGCGTGCGCGAAGGCAAACCGTTGTGGCGCACCTTCTGGGTCGGCGGGACGCTCGCTGAGGTGAACGACGATCAGCGGACGCCGAAATACGGGGCACCGGTTTCGAAACTCGCCGGCCCGATGGCGTGGGGCGTGACGGCGCCGTGGAATTTGGTGGCCAGCGCCGTGCTGGGAATCTGGCTGATGTTTGCGCCCGCCGTATTTGGAACGCAGGCGGGCGCGGCGAACAGCGATCATCTGGTCGGCGCTCTGATTGCGGCGGTCGCGGTAATCGCCATGGCCGAGGTCGTGCGAGCCGGGCGTTTTCTCAACGTCCTGCTCGGCGCGTGGATCATCGCCGCCCCGTGGCTGCTGAGTGGCGCGGGCACGACCGCGCGGTGGAACGATGTGCTCGCCGGCGCCGTCGTGATTCTCCTGAGCCTCCCACGCGGGCCGGTGCGCGAGCGTTACGCGGGTTGGGACCGCTTCATCGTATGAAGAGCGCCCATCAACTGGATAAAAAACCCGTCGCCTTTGGAGCGCCGGGGATTAAACCGCACTGGACGTCCAGCGCCAAGGACGGCATTGGCACCGCCTATCATACCAGTTCCCGCCTTTGGTTCACCTTGAGCCACGGCATCGTCAACGAGGTTTATTATCCCCATGTGGATACGCCCAATACGCGCGATCTGCAGTTCCTCATCACCGACGGCGAGACGTTTTGCCACGAGGAGAAGCGCGACCTCGACCACCTGACCGAACTGCCGGAGCAAAATGCGTTGCTCTACCGGCTCACCAACTCGGACCGCGAGGGCCGCTATCGCATTGTCAAAGAAATTATCGGCGGGCCGCATTCGTCGGTTTTGTTGATACACACCCGGCTGGAAATCATGGAGCCGAAGTTGCGCGGCAAGCTGCGTCTTTATGCACTGCTCGCCCCGCATCTAAAGGGCACGGGGCAAAATAATTCAGCGCGGTGGTGCGACGCCGCCGGGCGAAAGCTTCTCAGCGCCGAACGCGAAGACACGAACCTGGTCTTCGGTTGCGCGCCTGATTTCACCCGTCGCTCCGTGGGTTACGCCGGACACAGCGACGGCTGGCAGGACTTGATGGACAACTTCAAAATGGATTGGGAATTCGACGAGGCCGTGGACGGCAATATCGCCTTGATGGGAGAGATTGATTTGTCAGGCGGAATGCAGTTCACGCTGGGCGTGGGCTTCGGGCGCACTCTTCACAGTGCTTGTGCCCCCCTGCTGCAAGCGTTCACCACTCCTTTCGCCGACCAGCGCGACAAGTATGTGAGCCAATGGCAACGCACTCGGGCCAAGGTTGATTTGAGCACGCACACCCAAGACGGCGGTGCCATGCTGCGCCTGAGCCAAAGCGTGTTGCTGGCGCATGAAGACAAGATTTTCCAAGGTGCTTTTGTGGCCTCGTTGAGCATTCCCTGGGGCGAGACGAAGGACGACCGCGATCGCGGCGGATATCATCTGGTCTGGACGCGCGACATGGTGCAAACCGCCACGGCGCTGCTGGCCGGCGGCCAAACGGAGTCGCCATTGCGCGCGCTGATCTGGCTGGCGAGTGTTCAGGGGGCCGATGGCAGCTTGCCGCAAAACAGTTCAATCAGCGGCGAGCCATACTGGAAAGGAATTCAACTGGATGAAGTGGCGGTGCCGGTTCTGCTCGCCTGGCGATTGCAGCAGGCGGACGCGCTCCGGCAATTCAATCCTTGGACCCTGGTCGCGCGTGCCGCGCGTTATTTGATTTTGCATGGGCCGGTGACTGCGCAGGAACGATGGGAGGAAAATTCCGGTTACTCGCCTTCGACGTTGGCGAGCATCATCGCGAGCCTGGTCTGCGCGGCGGAATTTGCGCGCGGCCGAAAAGACAAGCTCGCAGCGGACTTTTTGCTCGATTACGCAGACTGGCTTTCGGCGCACCTGGAAGAATGGATGGTCACCAGTCGCGGCGAACTCGTGCAGGGAAAACCGCGACACTACGTTCGCATCACGCCCGCCGATCCGAAACAAGCCGTGGCTTCGGCTGACCCGGATGAGGCTGAGTTTTTTGTAGCCAATGGCGGCGGCAAACATCCGGCCCGCAACATCGTGGGCGGCGATTTTCTTCAGCTTGTCCGGCTGGGGGTTCGGGCTGCGGATGACCCGGTGATCGTAGATTCCATCGCGGTGATTGATCAAGTGCTCAAACGCGATCTGCCTCAAGGGCCGTGTTGGCGGCGCTACAATCACGATGGCTATGGCCAGAAGTCCGACGGCAGCGCCTATGATGGAACGGGTGAAGGCCGCTGCTGGCCGATTCTGACGGGCGAACGCGGTCATTATGAACTGGCCGCCGGCCGCGACCCGTTGCCGTTCATCGAAGCGATGGAAAAATTCGCCAACGCGGGCGGCATGTTGCCGGAACAACTCTGGGACGCCGACGATTTGCCGGAGGGAAAGATGAAGCGCGGCAGCCCTACCGGCTCGGCCATGCCGCTGTGCTGGGCGCACGCAGAGTATGCGACGCTGGTGCGCAGTCACAAGGATGGGGTTTGTTTCGACCGCATCGAGCCGGTTTATCAGCGCTACGCCAAGACGGGGACAGGCAGCAAGATTGAAATGTGGACGCGCGCTCACCAGACGCAGCGGATCGCTCAAGGGAAAACGCTCCGCATCATCACCGAAACAGCGGCGACGATTCATTGGAGCTTCGATGGATGGGTGACGGCGAATGACCTGGTAACGCGCGATGCGGGATTCGGTTGCTGGTTCGCAGACTTGCCATCAGACCGGCTCAAGGCTGGTGACCGCATAGTATTCACATTCCTGTGGCAAGAGGGATGGGATGGAAAAGATTTTCAGGTGGAGATTGCTTCGGCGGATCAAACCTAGAAACAACGGAGAACCTAATGATGAATGTGCTCGCGATTGATACCGGCGGAACTCACGTCAAAATCCTGGCCACGGGAGAGAAGACCCATCGGGAGTTTTCGTCCGGGCCGACGCTCACGGCCAGGCGGATGGTCGCTGCCGTCAAGAAACTGGCAGGAGATTGGAAGTATGACGTGGTTGCGATTGGCTATCCGGGACTCGTGGTCCACGGGCGACCCGTTTTGGAACCGCACAACCTCGGGCCGGGCTGGGTCGGATTTGATTTCGCGGCCGCGTTCAAGCGCCCGGTCAAGGTCATCAATGATGCGGCCATGCAAGCCTTGGGTAACTACAAGCGTGGCAAGATGCTTTTCCTGGGCCTGGGCACCGGCCTCGGCTCCGCCATGATTGTGGATGGCAGCGTCGTGCCAATGGAACTCGCCCACCTGCCTTACAAGAAGGGGACCTACGAGGATTATGCGGGGATTCGCGGATTGAAGAAGCACGGCAAAAAAAGATGGCGGCGAAATGTCGTGGACGTCGTGAAGCGCCTGAGTGCCGCCCTCGAACTCGACGACGTGGTTCTGGGCGGAGGCAATGCCAAACAATTCAAGAAGCTGCCTCCCGGTTGCCGCGCCAGCGACAACGCGAAAGCATTCATCGGCGGATTTCGCCTGTGGGCAAATGCCGATGGCGGGCACCGACCTGTGAAGAGGAAGGCCGCGTCGCTCGTGAGCGAGAAGCGGCGAACGCCCGTGAACCAGGCGACGGGCTGACCTCAACAAAGCGGAAATTCTGTTATGAAAAAGAAAACAACTACTCAACTCGGGATGGTTGGACTGGGCCGGATGGGCTCCAACATGGTGCGACGGCTGATCAAGGGCGGCGTTCAGTGCGTGGTCTTCAACCGCTCGCCGCAAAAGGTGAAGGACTTGGTAAAAGAGAAAGCCGTTGGTGCCTCATCGCTCGCCGACCTCGTGAAGAAACTCCAGAAGCCGCGGGCAATCTGGTTGATGGTGCCTGCCGCTGTCGTGGACAAGATGATCGCTGATCTGATGCCGCTGCTGGAGCCCGGCGACATTGTGATTGACGGAGGCAATTCCTGCTACGTGGACGACATCCGGCGCGCGAAGGAACTTGCGCCCAAGAAAATTCATTTTGTGGACGTTGGCACGAGCGGCGGTGTTTGGGGATTGAAACGCGGCTACTGCATGATGATCGGCGGGGAGAAAAGCGTGGTGCGGCATCTCGATCCCATCTTTACCACTCTCGCGCCGGGCATCGGCGACATTCCGCGCACGGCCGGACGCAAGAAGCCCGGCGGCACCGCGGAGCACGGTTACCTACATTGCGGCCCGAACGGCGCCGGTCACTTCGTCAAGATGGTCCACAACGGCATCGAGTATGGCCTCATGGCCGCCTATGCTGAGGGGCTAAGCGTATTGCGCGCCGCCAATATCGGCAAACAACGGCACGACCCCGACGCCGAGACAACGCCCCTGCGCGATCCCGAGCATTATCAATACGACCTCAATCTGGGCGACATCGCCGAGGTGTGGCGGCGCGGCAGCGTCATCGCCTCGTGGTTGCTGGACTTGACGGCGGATGCGTTGGCCAAGGATTCCCAACTCTCGCAATTCGCAGGCCGTGTATCGGACTCCGGCGAAGGCCGGTGGACGATCCAGGCCGCCGTTGACGAAGGGGTGCCGGTGCCGGTGCTCACCACGGCGCTGTATGCGCGATTCGCTTCCCGCGGCGCGGCGGATTTCCAAGGCAAGGTGCTCTCGGCTATGCGCTACGGGTTCGGCGGGCATCTGGAGAAATCCTCGAAATGAGGAATGACTCATGAATGTTCCTCACTCAGACGCCCTCGTCTTCTTCGGTGCTACTGGCGACCTCACCTACAAGAAGATTTTCCCCGCCCTTTATGCGATGGAACGGCGGGGACATCTCCAGATGCCAGTCATCGGGGTCGCGAGGTCGGACTGGACGATCGAGAAATTCCGAGCGCGCGCCCGCGCAAGCGTCGAGCAGCACGGCAGCTTCGACGAGGAGGTCTTCGCGAAGTTCCAGGAGCGGCTTCACTACATCAGCGGCGACTATGGCACCCCGGCAACCCACGTCGCGCTCCGCAAGGAGCTCGGCGATGCTGCCCATCCGCTGCACTATCTCGCCATCCCGCCCAGCTTGTTCGAGAAGGTGGTCGAGGGGCTTGGCCAGTCGGACTGTGCTCGCGGCGCGCGCGTGATCGTCGAGAAGCCCTTCGGTCGTGACCTCCCATCCGCGCAGTTCGCCGCAGTCCATCCCCGGAGGTGACTTCATGAATCTGACACAATTCCACGAAGCCAAATGCTCGCCTTCCCGGCGAAACGCACCAGAGCTGCCGCCGCCGGCCTGGTCGATGGAACGCTGCGGCATCGGGTTCGACGGAGAAACGGGGTGCCGGGTCTGCGTGGAAACCTGCCCCTACGAAGCGATCCGTCCGCTGGGCACGCCTGCCGGGCTTCGAATCCATATCGACCCGGGCATCTGCCAGCGCTGCGGTGCCTGCACCAGCGCCTGCCCCTCTTCGGCCCTCGAGCGGGCGTTCATGCGGGACGATGAGATCGATGCCCGCGTGGCCGATGCCGTGGCGTTGCTCGGGGAAAGGCCGGTGATTCTCTTCACGCACGCGGCGAGCCGAGCGCTGGCCGAAGCAGTTTCTCCGGAACTGCCGGTTGCGACGGTCGAGTTGCCGTCCCTGCTCATTCTCAACGAAACGCATTTGCTCCATGCGCTCCGGTGCGGCGCCCGCGGCGTGGTAATAATCGGGCATCCGGCGGGACATCATTGCGCGCCCCGCCTTTTCGAGACGCCACTGCGCCTGGCTCGCGCCGCACTTCCACCGGAGGAGGGCGCCCGGCTGGCTTACGTCGAGGATGCTGGCGGGTCTCAGACGCTCGAATTACTCGACGGGATCGTCCGGTCACTCCGGTCGCCGCTCGCTCGGGAAGCTGACGCACCGGGGGACATCGAGGGCAATCACCGGGAGAGGTTCGCGGCGCTGGCTGCTGCGAATTCGACTCGGTCGGCAGCGGCTGTGCGGCTGGAGGACGTGCCCTTTGGCGAGGTGGCCGTAATGGAGCCCGGCTGCACGCTTTGCGGCGCCTGCACGCGCGTATGCCCGACGGATGCGCTGGATTCTGATGAGGTCGAAGGCCGGCTTTCCTTCAAAGGCATCGATTGCATCGGCTGCGGCCTCTGCGAGCAGGCTTGCCCCGAGGATGTGCTGACCCTGACCCCGGGGCTGGTTTTCGGTCCGGAGATGTTCGAGCGGCAGACGCTGGTCAAGGACGAGGTGATCCCGTGCCGCAAGTGCGGGACGCCGCACCTGCCGAAGCGGCTGCTGGAGCATTCGCGCAAGATCCTTTCCGCGGCGCCCGGCGGGCAGGCGGCATCGACGCGGCAGATCGATCTCTGCCCGAGCTGTCGCTCCGTGGTCGCCGTCGACGTCCCGGTGCGAGGCGAACGGAAAAACGGTTGCGGGAGCGGCAACTGCGGCTGCGGTGGCAATGGCGAATCACGCGCGCCCGAACCGACAGGGACGTCCGGGCTTAACCGGCGCAGCTTTCTCGGCAGCCTCTCGGTGGCCGTTGGGGGATTGACCGCGCTGGCGGCGGGCAAGGCGCAAGGTTCGGTGCTGGCGGGCGAAGGTTCCCCGCAGAAGCTGACCAAACGGCTCGGGATGGTGATCGACCTGGAGCGGTGCATCGGCTGCCACGCCTGCACCGCCGCGTGCAAGGCGGAGAATCAGGTGCCGCTGGGGGTGTTCCGCGACTGGGTCGAGGAACACGTGATGGGCGAGTATCCGCACGCGCAGCCGTATTTTCTGCCGAAGCTGTGCAATCAATGCACCGACCCCAGTTGCCTGCGCGCCTGTCCGACTGGAGCGATCTACATGCGCCTCGACGGCATCGTGGACATCAATCACGACATCTGCATCGGCTGCCGCGCGTGCGTTCAGGCATGCCCGTACGGCGTGCCGTTCATGGACCCGGTGCGCGGCACGGCCGACAAGTGCAACTTCTGCACGCACCGGGTGGATGAAGGATTGAACCCGGCGTGCGTGGACATCTGCCCGACCAGTTGCCGAATTTTCGGCGATCTAAACGATCCGGAGAGCCCGCCGTCGCTCGCATTGAGGGGCAAACCGCACCAGGTCTTGCTCCAGGAACTGGGTCTCGGCCCGAACGTCCGTTACCTGGGGCTGCCTGCGGAACTCGACAGATAAGGAGCACGTTATGGACTACACGCTAGTAAACGAACACATCCGCTGGGGGCTGGTTGTCGTCAGTTACATGTTCCTCTCCGGCGTCGGAACCGGAAGCCTGATCATCTCGGTGGCGGCGCGTCTGCCGTGGCTTTACGACCATCCAGCGCTGCTGAGTGTGCGCCGGGCGGCGATCATCACGTCGGCGGCTTGTTTCGTGGTGATCCCGCTGGCGATCCTCGCCGACCTCGGCCAGCCCTGGCGAATGTGGCGCGTCGTGTTAGCGCCCCATTTCACGTCGGCCATGCCCTACGGCAGCTACATCCTGATGATCCTGACCGGGCTCATTTTCCTGAACCTGTTCCTGATTTACCGGCCCGGATTCGCAGCGGCGGCGGACCGGGACGATCTGCTGGGAAAGCTCTACCGGTTGCTGGCGCTCGGCTACTCGGAGGGTGAGGAAAGCCGGCGGGAACGCCTGCTCAACCAGTGCATCGCCGTCGTCTCGGTGGTGGCGGGCATCGCGTTCGTTGCTTACACCGGATTTCTGCTCGGGACGATGATGTCGTTCGGGCTGTGGTACACGCCGATGATGGCCGTGTTCTTTGCGCTGGCGGCGCTGGCATCGGGCTTCTGCTGGATGCTCGTGTATGCCTCGCTGTCACGGGGTTTGAAGGGCGACGTGAAGGCTCTGCGGCTGCTGGCCGGCGGGGCGATCGTGTTTCTGGCCAATTTGTTGGCGGCCCGGCTTTACGACATCTTCAGCCAGTTCTATGTCGAGAACCGCATCTCGGCCGCGGTGTGGGAGCTGATCTTCGATCACTACTGGTTCAGCCATATCGGCCTTGAGTTGCTCGGCGGTCTCGCGGCCATCGCGGTGATGGCGCTGGTTTGCTGGCGCCCGAACAGGGGCCTGGCGCTGGCCGGAGGCACGCTCGGTCTGACCAGTCTCCTTGCCAGCCGCTGGAACATCATCATCGGGGGCCAATCGATCAGCCGCACCGGGCAGGGGTTCGTGTTCGACGAACTCCTCATTCTTGGACGCGAAGGCATCGTCGCCGCGTCAGGCGTCATCCTCTGGGCGCTGGTTCTCGGGTTTGCACTGTGGCTTTTCCTGCCCCGCCGTAGCGGCCCCGGGATGAGCTGGTCCGGTCCGCCGAGGCTCCGTTCCGCCGAGGGCCGGCGGGAAGCGCTGTTTCTCGTGGCGGGCGCGGCGACGGCGTTTGCGGCCGGTTACGCCACGCTTCAGACGCTGCTTTTCCCGCGCTACCGGAAGCAGACGCCCGGCCCGACTCCGCCCAGGGCGGACCGAGTGGTTCACAGCATCTGCCTCTCGTGCGACGCCCGCTGCGGCAACCGCGCCGTCATCCGCGACGGCGTGGTGCGCAACCTTTTCGGCAATCCGTACCACCCGGCATCGACGCGCAACGACCCGATCGCTCTTGAGACGCCCGTGGCTGACTCCCTGCGCGCCACCGGGACGCTCTGCCTCAAGGGTGTCGCCGGCATCCAGTACCTCTATGATCCTTACCGGATCAAAAAACCGCTCAAACGCTCCGGCCCGCGGGGCTCGGGCCGGTTCGAGCCTGTCGAGTGGGAGCAGCTCATCCGCGAGATCACCGAGGGCGGGAAGCTCTTTGCCGGCATCGGCGAGGACCGCCACATCGACGGTCTGCGCGCGATCCGCAGCTTTGATCCCGTCGATCCCGAGGCGCCCGAACTCGGCCCGAAGGCGTATCAACTCGTCTGGAATACCGGGCGCGGACAGCCGGGCCGGCAGGAGTTCATCGAGCGCTGGATGAAAGCGTTCGGCTCAGCCAACTACGTGACCCACACCGACCTCTGCCAGATGAACTGGTCTGTGACCAATTACATCTTCACCGGCAATTACGACGACGAATTCACAAAGGAGAGCATCAAGCCGACGAGCCAGTTGTTCGGCGACATCGTCAACAGCAAATACATGATCTTCTTTGGCGTGAACCTCGGCGGGGCCTGGAAACCCGGCGTCAACACCTCTGCACCCATCCTCGCCAACCGCCACGCCGCCGGCGAGTGCAAACTGGTGCTGGTGGACCCCTACGTGCCGCACGGACGCCACTACGCGGATGAATGGGTCGCCATTCACCCCGGCACCGACGCCGCGCTCGCGCTCGGCATGATCCGCTGGATTTTCGACAACAAACGATACAGCCGCGCCTACATGGAAAACCCGAACCAGGAGGCGGCCTACGCCGACGGGGAACTCACTTGGACGAACGGGCCATACCTCGTCGTCACAGAACCCGGCGATCCCCGCGCCGGCCGTTTTCTCCGGACACGCGACATCGGCAAGGGAGGCAATGATTTCGTCGTGGTGGATGCGGCCACGGGTGAGCTCGCCGGATTTCTCCAAAGCGCGGCGGGCGAGTTGTTCGTCGAACGAACCGTGCCCATCGCCGGAGGATCATTGCGGGTGAAATCAGCATGGCAGCTCCTTCGGGACGAGGCCGGCAAGCATTCGATTGATGATTGGGCGAATATCTGCGGCGTGCCCGCCTCGACCATCGCCCGGCTGGCCGACGAATTCACCAGCCACGGAAAACAGGCCAGCGCCTCCTGCTATCGCGGCGTGGCGATGCATTCCAACGGCATCTATGCCGGACTCGCCATCAACATGCTCAACGCCCTCATCGGCAACTTCAACTGGAAGGGCGGTGTCACCAAGAACGCCGGCGGCCCAGATTGGAAAAAGGGCCTGTACAATCTCGAAACGCTCACCGGCGCGCCGAAAGTCAAAGGCGTTCATATCAGCCGCATCGACGGCAGGTCCGACGTCACCTACGAGGAAAGCACTGAATACAAGCGGAAGGTCGCCGCCGGAGAGAACCCCTACCCGGCCACGCGCCCCTGGTATCCATTCAGCCATGCCGGTATCACCACCGAGGCCCTGGCAGGCGCGGACACCGCCTACCCGTATCCGGTGAAATGCTATATCACCTATTACATCAACAGCATACAGAGCATCCCGGGCGGCAGCCGGTACATCGAGACGTTGAAGGACCCAGCGAAGATCCCGCTCTTTCTCTGTGTCGATACTACGATCAGTGAGACGAGCATCTACGCGGACTACATCATCCCCGATGTGATGTATCTCGACGGGCAATACGGGTTCATGGGTCAGCAGGCCGGCGCCTGTTCCGCGCCGCACACCGCCATCCGCACGCCCGCCGTCGAGCCACGCACCGATCGACTGCCGGATGGCCGCGCCATCATGCTGGAGACATTCCTCATCGATCTTGCCGGGCAACTCGGGCTGCCGGGTTACGGCGACGACGCGATTCCCGGCGAGGGCAGGCAAGCCGGCCGCACGTTCCCCCTTCGCACCGCCGAAGACTACTACGTGCGCGCCATCGCCAACATCGCCGCCAACGCGAAGACGCCGGAGGCGTCAGCCGAAGAGACCGCCTGGGTCGAGAAGAACTCGCTGGTCGCATCGCACCGCTCCGTGCTGACCGACGCCGAATGGCGCCGGAGCGCTTACCTGCTTGCCCGTGGCGGTTATTTCGAGGCGACTGAGAAAGCCTGGGACGACCGGGGACGCCACGCCGGTGGGCTTGAGCTCAACCCGCGCATTCCCCTCCACATCTGGCACGAGCGCCTCGCCACCACCATTCAGCCCGGCAGCGGATTGCCCAACTTCGGCACCGCCACCTACCGCCCCGCCGAGGATGGCCGCGGAAGAAAGATCGAGGAGATGGACGCTGACTATCCCTTCCGCGTCGTCACTTTCCGCCTGGCGACGCGCACCAAAGCGCGCACCGCCTACGACTACTGGGCGCTGGAGACCCATCCGCTCAACTACGTCGAAATGAACCCCGAGGACGCCGCCGCGCTTGGGATCGGGCGGGGCGACCCCGTCCGCATCAGTTCCCCGAGCGGGAGCGCCGAAGGATTCGTGAAACTCTCGCCGCGCTGCCGGCGTGGAGTGATCGCCGGCACGCATCACTTCGGACACACGCAGCAGGGCAACAGTCCCTGGGAGATTAAGGACGCGGCAGGCGTGATGACCGGCGGCAGCTTCGTGAGCGAAGTGCTCCACGGCATGTACCGGCCCGTCGCCGAAGGAAACCAGGTCCGGCCCGACAAACGGCGCGGAAGCCGCGGCTTCAACGTCAACAACGCCATGCGCCGCAACACCGATCTGGCTGGCACGCCTCTGGTCGATAACGCCGGGGGCGCCACCGTCTACCTCGACACCCGGGTGAAGGTGGAAAAGGTATGAATCCGGACACTCTTGACGTCATAAGTGCGTTGGCCTCCCGCTCAGGCCGGAATAGGCTGGGAACTCAGAGAGCCCGCCACAGCACTCTGAGACAGGAAGCCAGGGGAATGGTACACGTGGGCGTCGACCTTGGACGTCGCTCATCCGAAAGCCAACAAGGGCGTCGTCGTGCTCATGCTCGCCGAGGTACTGCAGATCCCGGTCGAGCAGATTTGCGACCCATCGGAGACATGCCGAGCGATGAAGCTGATGTTCCGACAAATCGGCGTCAGCATCGAATGGGGAACGCTAGTGCTAGTGCGGACGTGCAGCGCGACGCGACGTTCGTCACGACCTCGAACGACGAAGCGATCTTCGCAACGCGATGGAACGATTCGCCTTGCGGCAGCAAGAGCGACTAAGGAGTCGATCGGTAAAGTCAAAACGACGTTCTGGCGCTTTCGCTCCAGATGCGCTTTCGTTCGCGGCAGGAGGACAGCTTTGGTGCGCAGGTGATTGCCGCACTGCGCAACGAATTCCGAATGAAGACCCCCCGGCTTTCTTAGATATCGAAAGGGATGCACGATGAGCAACAACATAATACCTGATGAGCGATCGCAAGGCGCCGCAGCGGAAACAGACCGCGTTGCTGAACCTTTTACTTTGGTGCTGTTTGGTGCCTCAGGCGATCTGGCGCAACGCATGGTCATGCCCGCCATCTTTCGCCTCGCGCGGCGCGGTCTGCTCTCGCCGGAGTTCCGCTTGATCGGTTATGCGCGCAGCAAGATGACCGACGACGAGTTCCGCGCGCGGATGCAAACGGCGGTTATGCGCGAAGCCGGAGGGGGCGACAAGCAGGCGTGGACGGATTTCGCCGCCCGCCTGTCCTACATCCCCGCGCAATACGACGGCGATGACTTACAGGGCTATGCGCAACTGGAGCGTAAGTTTGAGGAGTTGGATCGCGCAACGGGCGCAAGTGGGCGGCGGTTCTTCTACCTCGCCACTCCGCCGTCACTGTTCGCGCCGATCATGAGGCACCTCAGTGAAGCGGGACTCGCCGGTCATGCCTACCAACCCGCTAATGGAGGCTGCGCTCGCTTCATCCTCGAAAAACCCTTCGGACGCGACCTCGCTTCAGCCCGAGCGCTAAACGCCGACATTGCCGGTAGCTTCGATGAGCAGGATATCTACCGCATCGATCATTTCCTGGGCAAAGAGATCGTGCAGAACCTCTTCGCCCTTCGTTTCGCCAACGGCATTTTTGAACCCGTGTGGAATCGCAACTACATCGATCACGTCCAGATCACGGCGGCAGAGACGCTCGGCATGGAAGGGCGAGGCAGTTACTATGAAACCGCCGGTATTGTGCGCGACATGGTGCAGAACCATCTGCTACAACTCTGCGCGCTGGTCGCCATCGAGCCGCCCGCCAAATGGAACCCGCGCGCCGTACGCGATGAGAAAGTGAAAGTGCTGCGCGCCGTCCGCAAGATCAATCCCGTTGAGGTCGAACGCTACGCCGTGCGCGGGCAGTACGGGGAGGGCACTATCGGTGGCGAGCGCGTTTTCGCATATCGTGAAGAGGAGGAGGTGGCGGCGGATTCTCCAGTGGAGACCTACGCCGCGCTCAGACTCCACATTGATAACGTGCGCTGGGCGGGTGTGCCTTTCTACCTGCGCTCGGGCAAACGTCTGGCGCAGCGCGCCACCGAGATCGTCGTCGAATTCAAGTCCGCGCCGCACACGCCGTGGATACCGGGCGGCACGGTCGGCAAGGCGGCGCGCCCCAACCTGCTCGTCGTCAACGTCTCGCCTGAAGAAGGCATCGTCATTCGCGTCGAAGCGAAGCAGCCGGGACAGGAGATGCGGCTTCAGTCAATCAATCTCGATTACTGCCGCAGTGACGAACGCGGCGCAATGGAGTCGCCGTCGGCGTATGAACATCTCCTGCTTGACAGCATGAGGGGCGACCCGACCTTCTTTGCGCGCGCGGATGAAGTGGAAGCGGCGTGGGAGATCGTCGAGCCGGTTATCGAAAAATGGGGGGCGGAAAAGTCAACGGACTTTCCCAACTACGCCGCCGGCTCCTCCGGTCCCGCGGCGGCTGATGAACTGCTCGCCCGTGACGGGCGGTACTGGTATGACACGACCGATCAAGCAGGGTGCAAAATTAACGTCAAGGACGCCGATTCGTCTCGCGGGAAAGGCGCTGAGGGCTAAGCTACCGCGCTCGATGAATCAACTGATCATTTGAGGCGATTGAAAAATACAAAACAATTAAACGGGAGGCAAAACCGATGCAGTGCGGAATGATTGGATTAGGACGGATGGGAGCTAACATGGCGCGCCGCCTGGTGCGAGGTGGGCACGAGGTCGTCGTCAGTAATCGAAGTCCGGGACCGATTGAAGAACTAAAAGCGGAGGAGCGGTCGGCGCGCGTTCGCTTGGCGAACTGCTTGAACGGCTGAAAGCTCCACGCGCAATATGGGTTTCGCTGCCGGCGGGCGAGGTGACGGAGAACACCTTGAATCAACTCGCGCCACTGCTGTCACGTGGCGACGTGATTGTGGATTCGGGCCACTCTTATTATAAAGACACGATGAGACGTGGTGAACTGCTCAAAGCGAGCGGACTCGATCTGCTCGATCAAGGGACGAGCGGCGGCGTCTGGGGATTGGAGATCGGCTACTGTCTGATGATCGGCGGCTCACGCGCGGGCTTCGAGCGGCTTGAGCCTACCTTCAAAACGCTCGCGCCGCCCGACGGCCACTCTTACACGGGTCCAAGCGGGTCCGGGGTCTGGGTGAGGCGGATGCGGGAAAGCATGGCGCGGTTGACACCGCGCTTTTCCACCAACCGCGCGGTGCGCGAATACACCGAGCGATACTACCTCCCGGCCGCCGAAGCGTACCGTGAGCGCGCTGTCGACAAAGGCGCCGTGGGTAGGCAAATGGTCAATTGGCAACATGCTTTGGAGCAGAAATGGACCGGGCTTCGCTTCGGCGAAATGAAGGTTGAGACTGACGGGGAACATCATGTGTTTGAGGTTCAAATGTATCTCGATGACCTCGACCCGGATGCGGTTAAGGTCGAGATTTATGCCGACGGAGTTAACGGCGCTGGTTCGGTGCGGCAGGAGATGGCGCGCAGCCGGGAACTAGTGGGCGCGGCCGTGGGCTACGCCTATAGCGCGCGGGTGTCTGCGACACGTCCGGTGACGGATTTTACCGCGCGAGTGGTACCACACCGCTCCGGTGTTGCGGTTCCCCTGGAAGACGCTCGTATCCTGTGGCACCGGTGATCTGACGGAAGGCAGGATTGTGACAAATATGAAATCAACATGGTCTGGTTCGGCGTGATGGGGCGAAATCATTTGCTGAACATGACTGGCCACGTTTTCTCGGTGGTGGGCTATGACAAGGACCCGAGCAAGGTCGAAGATATGTGTCGCGTGAACGCAAATTCCTACCAGTTGATGATTCCCATCGCATGCCTGTTTTGCTTTGACGCTTCGGAAAAGTCGTTCCCTGATAAACTTGGCGGAGCGTTGGCATGAATGCATTGCACGTTCTCAGGGAATTCCACCGAATCTGCCGGTCCCGACCGGATGCGGTTCGGGAGGCGGTGGCTGCGGTGCGGGACGATCTGCCACGGCGGCATGCGCTGTTCGGGACCGATCCGATTCCGTTTTCGCTCACCCCCCGCCTCTGGACGCGAGCAGCATGGCGAGCGGAAGCGTCTCGCTGCGCGACGCTGGCTGAGATTCTGGAGAAAGCGGCGCATATTGTGCTGCGTACGGAGCCTCTCTTGCGCCTGTATCGGTTCCCTGAAGAATTCCTGCAGATCCTCGCAACCGATCCCGGCTACCATCGCATCGCCCCCATCCTCAGACTGGATGGCCATTACGTCAACAACGTCTTCCGGATTCTGGAAGTCAACGCCGACGGCTCCGCTGGAATGAACGATACGAACGCGCTAGGGGAAGCGGTGCGCGGCACCGAGCTCTACGCGGCTTTCTGTCGGTCGTTCACGCTGGAACCCTGTGAGATGGTCATGCGCCTGGCGCAGATGATCATGACATTCCATGCCGGGGCCCCGGCGCGGACCGGTCCGCGGGTCGCGATCCTGGACGTCCTCGGCATGAAAACCGCCTCCGAGTTCGAGGCGGTACGCGAGCGCCTTGAGATCCTCGGCGCGGAGGTCGAGATCGTGCATCCGGAGGATCTCGATTACAATCGCGGACTCATAGTCCGGGGTCGGAAGATCGATATCGTCTATCGCCGGCTTGTCACTTCCGACGCCATACGAATTTGGGATCGACTGACGCCGCTCTTGAAAGCCTACCGGCGGGGTCAGATCAGCATGGTGGGCTCCTTCCGATCGGAGATCCTTCACAGCAAAGCCATTCTCACGGTCATGCATCGTGCGGAGATCCAGCGCCGATTGACTGCGGTTGAAAGGAGGTGGGTGGCGATCCACTTTCCGAAGGCGTACGTGGTGGACCAGGATGCGGCCAAACATGTCCTCTCGGCGCAGGGAAAATGGGTCCTGAAGCCCTTCGGAGGATACGGGAGCGTAAACGTCACGATCGGACGCCTGGTCACGGCATCCGTCTGGAGGCAGGCCCTCAGCCGGGCGCTGGCCGAGGGCAGTTACGTGTTGCAGGAATTTGTCCCGGCTTCGCGAGAGCCTGTGGTCCGGGTTCAGGGGAATCGGGTGTCGATTCGCCGAGACTATACGTCGGTAGGGATTTTTCTCTACCGCGGAAAGACCGCAGGCGCGTACATCCGCTCCGGTCCTAGCCACCCACTCTCGATATCCTATGGCGCGGTCACCCGGCCGGGCTTTATCGTCGCGCCTGCTCCGAGGTTGGTGCCGCGGTCGCAGAAGCGAGAATATTAAAAAGGTTCGTCATGCCCGACCATTGTCACACTCATACGGCTGAAAGCTGGTCTTCAGAAACCCGCGGGCCGCCTCGATTCCTGAAAATCACGAGTGCTGGCAACGAAGGGCGCGAACTGAATTCGCGTCGGAGCCGAAAGTTTAAGTTGGATGGCTTCGTGGACTTTTTCATGTCCTCCGGCATCGTGAGGGCCTATTATCGGCTGGCAAGACAAGAAGAGGAGCAGATGATTCGACAACTCGGCCTGGCCCATGCGGCCTAAAGGCAAAGCGTGCCCATGTTTTTTCCCAGAAAAGGAGAGTGGAAAAAGCTTATGGCTGCGGTCGACCTCCTTCGCTCTTATGTCCCCGATTTAAAATTTCGAGTGGTGAACGTGGTCAATCTTATGAAGCTTCCGCCTCAGATGGAGCATCAAGAATCTCCACGTGCGGGGCTACAAAGAGGAAGGTACCACAACACCGCCAGCTGGTAGCCCATGGAACTAGCAACAAAGAGATTGCTGCAGGGATGGGAGTTAGTGCTTCAACGGTGAAGAGGCATATAGAAAACATGTTAAGAAAGCTCCTCCTGAAAAACGGAGTGGAAGCTGCGGTCTACGCCGTAAAGATGGGAATTGTGGTCTCAGGCAATGACAAATCATAGAAGCGTGAGCGGATGGTTGATGAGATGGGATTCTCTTCAAAACGAACCGATGAGGAGGGCGTAAAATGGACCAGGGAGCAGACACAGGCTTTTGGGAGGTTTCGATCATCATGGTGGTGATCGCGTCGTGGATTCTTTACCGCTATGTCGCGCCCAAGGGGTGGAGGGAGTGGACAAGGGCTGGTCTGGTCCAGGCCTTCATTATCGCTCTCTACGCGGAAATGTACGGATTCCCACTGACGATTTATCTATTGACCGGCTGGCTGGGGATAGAGATTCCGTGGGCACACGAAAGCGGCCACCTTTGGGCCTATCTCTTTGGTTGGGGACCACTGGGCGCCATGGTCGAAATGCTTGTGGGATATACTTTCGTTTTCGCCGGCATCTCCGTACTCGCTGAGGGCTGGAGGGAAGTTTATGTTGCAACCAAGGAAGGACGGTTGGCGACTGACAAACTTTACGCCGTGGTCCGGCACCCGCAGTACACGGGCATTTTTCTTGCGGTCTTTGGCCAGCTAATTCACTGGCCGACCATTCCGACGGTAGTTCTATTTCCTGTCATCGTGTGGGCTTATTGCCGGCTCTCGAAAAAAGAAGAGGAGCAGATGGTGCAAAAATTCGGCACTGCCTATGAGGCTTATCGGCAAAGGGTGCCTATGTTTTTTCCTAGACAAAGCGAATGGAAAAAGTTGATGTCGGCGGGCCAATTTAGAGAAAGCGAGAAATAGATGCAAGACAGGCGGTATTGCAACATGGGTTATTATCCCAGGGAGGTTAAGCGATGAAAGATCCGGTATGCGGCATGGAAGTCGAGCCGAAAAGCGCCGCGGGTAAGCACGATCATAAGGGGCAAGTCTATTATTTCTGCAGTACCCACTGTGTGGAACAATTCAAGACTGAACCGGAAAAATTCCTGGCACCTCTTTCCGATACCGTTCCTAAGGCTCCGAAGCAATCGACCGAGCGCGAAGCGACCGTTTATGTCTGCCCCATGGATCCCGAAGTCCGGGAAAGCAAACCGGGACCATGTCCGAAGTGCGGCATGGCGCTCGAGCCGGAAGCAGCGAGCCTGTTTCCTGCCAGCAAGACTGAATATGTCTGTCCGATGCACCCGGAAGTGGTGCGGCAGGAGCCCGGCTCCTGCCCGATTTGCGGTATGGCCTTGGAGCCGCGAACCGTGACCTTGGAAGAGGAGGCCAATCCGGAACTTGTCGACATGAGCCGCAGGTTTTGGTTCAGTCTGGTGCTCGCCGTACCGGTTCTTTTCCTGGCGATGTCGGAAATGATACCGGGACAGCCGCTCCAGCACGCCGTTTCGCTTCGTTTGCTTTCGTGGATCCAACTGGCGCTGGCGACGCCGGTAGTGCTCTGGGGCGGCTGGCCTTTCTTCCAGCGCGGCTGGGCGTCCGTCGTCAATCGAAGCTTGAACATGTTTACCCTGATCGCCATCGGCGTCGGGACAGCCTATTTCTACAGTCTCGTCGCGATCCTCTTTCCCGAGTTATTCCCAGATTCCTTTCGAAGCCACGGGGGAGAAGTCGCGATTTATTTCGAGGCCGCTGCCGTGATCACGGCCTTGGTACTGCTCGGCCAGGTGCTCGAGCTGCGCGCGCGCAGCCGGACCAGCAGCGCTATCAAAGCGCTATTGGGGCTGGCGCCCAAAACGGCGCGCGTGCTGCGCGACGACGGCAGCGACGAGGATATTCCGCTGGAGCGCGTTAAGCCTGGTGATCGTATTCGGGTGCGTCCCGGGGAAAAAATCCCGGTTGACGGTGTGGTGCTGGAGGGCACAACGTCGGTCGATGAATCGATGATTACGGGCGAACCGATCCCAGTAGAAAAAACTAAAGACAGCCGGGTAACCGGCGGGACGGTCAACGGCACGGGAAGCCTCGTGATGCGCGCCGAGCGCGTCGGCAGCGACACGCTTTTGGCGCAGATCGTCCGCATGGTCGCCGAAGCGCAGCGCAGCCGCGCGCCGATTCAAAAACTTGCCGACGTCGTCGCCGGCTATTTCGTTCCCGTGGTGGTTTTGGCGGCGGTGGTAACGTTCATTGTCTGGGCGTTGTTCGGACCCGAGCCGGCAATGGCTTACGCGCTGCTCAACGCCGTCGCCGTGTTGATCATCGCCTGTCCCTGCGCGTTGGGCTTGGCGACGCCGATGTCGATCATGGTTGGCACCGGGCGCGGCGCGACCGCCGGCGTGCTTATCAGGAACGCCGAAGCGTTGGAGGTGTTGGAGAAGATCGACACCTTGGTTGTCGACAAGACCGGAACCCTAACCGAGGGCAAGCCTCGTCTTGTGTCGCTGCTTCCATCAAAAGGGCAGGAGGAAGGCGAAATATTGCGCCTGGCCGCCAGCCTGGAAAGGGGGAGCGAGCACCCCTTGGCGGCAGCCATCGTCGCCGCCGCACAGGAGCGGGATATCAAACTGTCTGAAGCGAAGGACTTTCGCTCGGTGACGGGAAAAGGGGTGGTCGGGACAGTAGACGGGAAAAAAGTCGGCCTGGGAAACCAGCACTTGCTGGCAGAGCTGGGCGTGGATGCCGGTGCATTGTCGGGTCGCGGTGAAGAGCTCCGCCGCGACGGACAGACGGTGATGTCCGTCATCGTCGACGGCGCCGTGGCCGGACTGCTCGGGGTCGCCGACCCGATCAAAAAATCGACTCCCGAGGCGATCCGGCTGCTGCACGAAGAGGGAGTTAAAATCGTCATGCTCACCGGCGACAATCGTACGACGGCGGAAGCGGTGGCGAAAAAGCTCGATATCGATGATGTCCAGGCCGAAGTCTTGCCCGAACAAAAGGGCGAGGTCGTCAAGCGCCTGCAGGCGGCGGGAAAGATGGTCGCCATGGCGGGCGACGGCATCAACGACGCGCCGGCTCTGGCGCAGGCTCATGTGGGAATAGCGATGGGGACTGGAACCGACGTCGCGATGGAGAGCGCTGGCGTCACTCTGGTAAAGGGCGATCTGCGCGGCATCGCCAAAGCTCGCATCTTGAGCCGCGCCACCATGCGCAACATCCGGCAGAATTTATTCTTCGCGTTTATCTATAACGTCCTCGGCGTGCCGATCGCCGCCGGTGTCCTTTATCCTTTTTTCGGCCTGTTGCTCAGCCCCATCATCGCCAGCGCGGCGATGACGTTTAGCTCCGTGTCGGTGATCAGCAACGCGCTGAGGCTGAACAAGCTGCAACTTTAGCCGTCGGCCGTCTCCCAATTGCTTTCCAAGAGAGAGCGTCGGGACACTCTAGGGACTGAGCAGCGAAAATTCTGACTTGCTGACGACCCTGTGGAGCCACGGCGCCGGCGCCGACGTGATGAAGCGGATTGGCGCGCCGATGATCGGCGGGGGCAGCACCTCGTTCCTCCACGAACTGATCGGCTATCCGGTCATTTTCGAGCTTTGGAGAAGTGGGGGGACGAGAAGGTCTGGTCAGACAATTTGAGGTTACCGATTGAAGACTGAGCGGCAATGCTGGTTACGATGGCGGGCTTTCGGATCGATAGTTGTCGTCGGGGTGGTCGTGAACTATGCCTGGGAATTGGCCCAGGCGCCGCTCTATGTCGGACACGACCGTTACAATACCGCAGTTTTCTGGCACTGTTTTGTCGCCAGCTTGGGAGATGGGATTATGGTGCTGCTGATTGTTGCCGTGGGCTGGTTGGTGCTCCGACACCAGAACTGGTTTGCGCACCCGAGGGTTCCCGGTTATCTCGTGATGCTAACCACGGGGTTTCTCCTAGCTGTGTTGGTCGAATGGGCGGCGGTGCACATAGTCGGGCGGTGGGCGTATGCGGAGCAAATGCCGATCGTACCCGGGATCAATGTCGGTCTCGTCCCTATCGCGCAAATGCTCCTTCTTCCGCCGCTTATATTTCGCATAGCGGCCGTTATAGGATCAAAGAAGAAATTGAAGTCGTCACAGTTATAAAAATTGTCTTGTGTGAATGGAAGAAGGACGGGAAGCAACCCGCTGACGGGAATTCATTGCACGTTGTCTCCGATTGGATCTGTAATCCGACGAAGATTTACGAAAATTAGCCTAATTGATTGTCTGCACGGCCAATGTGCCGCCGGAAACTGAGAAGACGACACATACCTTGCTGATGGCAGGAAGAAGTCGGAACTGAGATAAGCATTGTCTGACATTTAAGGTTTGCGACAGCGCAA
>JAUYJC010000222.1 GCA_030688735.1 Deltaproteobacteria bacterium | reverse complement strand
CGTATTCTAACTACCGCCTACTCCGACGTCGAAGTCGCTATCGAAGCGGTCAACTCAGGGGCCATTTACAAATACGTGACCAAGCCGTGGGACATTCCTCAGCTTGAGGTGACCCTCAAACGCGCCCTCGAATTCTTTATGATGCAGCGGGAGCGCGATTTTCTGCATATGCCCGAAAAACTCATGACTCTTGAAGAGGTTGCTGAATATCTCAATGTCGATAGGTTTACGGTCTATCGATTGCTTTCGCAGAAAGAACTTCCCGCTTTTAAAGTCGGCAATCAATGGCGGTTTAAGCGAAAGATGCTTGAGGCCTGGCTGGCGAAGAACTCAAACGTCGGGAACAAGACCTCACATTGATCCGCTGTCGGTAATGCAGTGACGAGGTCGGTTCGGTGCCTGAATCTCGAGTCTCACCTTGTTAACGATCCCCGCGCCGGCACAGGCACGTTGGAGTATTGGGTTATAACGATTCACTCCACTACTCCATCAGTCCAATACTCCAATCTTTGCCGCGTGCAAGCGGGTCGATCGAGTAGATGCCCCTTTTCCCACCAGCGCGGGGAAGCGGCCTTGACGCGTTCATGATTTTCCGGATAACTAAGACTTTACCGTCCCTTTTTCGCCCGAATATTTGACTTACGGAGGCAATCAAAATGAGCGAGAGCATCAAAAAATCTACCCAGCGCTGGCAGTCGGATGTGATCGTCGATTTGATCAAGCAGTACGGCTTTCCCTATATCTCGCTCAATCCCGGCGCGAGCTTTCGCGGCCTGCACGATTCGCTGGTCAACTACGGCGAGAACCAGCCGCCGATGCTGCTCTGCCAGCATGAGAAGATCGCCGTGCAGATCGCCCATGGCTACGCCAAGGCGAGCGGCAAGCCGATGATGGCGATCGTTCATGACGTCGTCGGCCTGTTGCACGCGCCAATGGCGATCTACTACGCCTACATCGATCGCTGCCCGGTGTTCATCGCCGGCGCTACTGGACCGATGGACGAAAAATATCGCCGCCCGTTCATCGACTGGATTCATACGGCTTTCGCCCAGGGCGACGTGGTGCGCCAATTCACTAAATGGGACTATCAGCCCGGCAGCATCCACGGCGTGCCGGATTCGTTTGCCCGCGCCTACTCGATCATGATGAGCGAGCCCCAGGGCCCGGTCTACATGTGCTATGACTCGGCGCTGCAGGAAGGCGCGCTGAGAGAAGAACTGGCGCTGCCGAAATTCGCGGTCAAGGTCCCCTCGCGCATCGCGCCGGAGCCCGCGGCGATTGACGAAGCCGCCGACATGCTCATCGCCGCCGGCAACCCGCTCTTGCTCACAGAATATGCGGCGCGCATGCCCATCGGCTTCGACTCCACCGTGGAACTCGCCGAAACCGTCGGCGCCTCGGTCTTCGACATCAACAAGCGGCTCGGTTTCCCCAACCGCCACCCGCTGAGCGTGAGCTTCCACGGCGACGCCTTCAAGGGCGTTGATCTGGTCGCGGCGCTCGACGTGGTCGATTGGACGCGCGGGTCGCACAAGCTCGACACCCAGACACGCGAAATCACGGTGGTGACGACGCCCGACTGCAAATGGATCGATATCGGTTTCGCCGACATCGAGATCAGCAAGTGGGCGACCGACTACAACAAGCACCACAACTGGGACCTGCGCGTGCTCGGCGACAGCGCGCTGACGATTCCGGCGCTGACCGCGGCTTGCCGCAAGCGCATCGACGGCAACAAGGCGCTAGCGTCACGCGTTGAAGAACGCAAACAAAACATCGGCGAGAAACATGCGCGCCAGTGGCAGAAGTGGCAGGATCAGGTCAAGGAGCAGTGGAATGAGCTGCCGATGACCGAATCGCGCCTGGCCCACGAAGTTTGGCAGGTGATCAAAGATGAAGATTGGGTGCTCACTGCCAACACGCTCAAGGAATGGGTGCACAAGGTGTGGAACTTCGACAAACCCTACCGCCACGCGGGACGCGAGCTCGGTACCGGCACACAGATCGGCATGTCCATCGGCGTCGCTCTGGCACACAAAGGATCGGGAAAGCTCGTCGTCGATCTCCAGCCCGACGGCGATCTGATGTTCGACCTGGGTGCGCTCTGGACGCCGATCAAATATCAAATCCCGATGCTGATCGTGATGTACAACAACCGCGCCTACTACAACGACTGGGCGCACCAGATACACATGGCACATCAGCGCGGCACCGATCCGGCGCGCGCCTATATCGGCATGGACCTCGAAGGGCCGCCGCCCGACTTCGCCCATATCGCTAAAGGCATGGGCTGGTACGCCGAGGGACCCATCGAAGACCCCGCCGCCGTCGGCCCAGCGCTGCGCCGCGCCGTCGCTCAGGTCAAAGCCGGCAAACCGGCGCTGGTGGACGCAATCGTCTGGCGCCGCGGGGAAAATGCGTAAGAGAATGCGGGGAAATTTCACCACAAAGCGCACAAAGGGTCACAAAGTAGGGGCGCGATTCATCGCGCCCTGAGACGGAAAGGACAAAGACAGAAAATTATTCAACCGCAAAGAACGCAAAGAGCGCAAAAAATTCCGGGGCGGTTTTGAATCCCGCCCTTATTCGATTCGCCGCTACCGCTACACGGGATGAATTGACATTGAGGAATTGATCGCGTAGGGGCTTATCCCGTACACCCCTTCCGAGCACGCGTAGGAAAAACTCCCGTATTTATTTTGCGTACTTTGCGTTCTATGCGGTTAAATGTGCTTTTCTTTGTATTGAATTGAATTAAGGAGGACAGTTGCATGGCAAAGCCAGCTACAAAAGTAGAAACCATCAAGAAATCCGATAAACGATGGCAGTCGGACGTCATCGTCGACATGATCAAACGCTACGGCTTCGAGTACATCTCGCTCAACCCGGGGGCAAGCTACCGCGGCCTGCACGATTCGCTGGTCAATTACGGCGAGAACGATCCGCCCATGCTGCTCTGCCAGCATGAGAAGATCGCCGTGCAGATCGCCCATGGATACGCCCGCGTCAAGGGTAAGCCGATGATCGCCATCGTGCACAATCTAGTGGGACTGCTGCACGCGCCCATGGGTGTCTACTACGCCTATCTCGACCGCGCGCCGGTCTTCATCATCGGCGCCACCGGGCCGATGGCTGAGCCCAAGCGCCGTCCGTTCATCGACTGGATTCACACAGCAAATAGTCAAGGCGAAGCGATCCGGAATTTCGTCAAGTGGGATTACCAGCCGACCACCGTCGACGGCGTGCCGGGCGCCTTCGCTCGCGCCTATTCAGTCATGATGAGCGCGCGCCAGGGGCCGGTCTATATGGTTTACGACGCCGGCTTGCAGGAAGCGCAGCTTGACCATGACGTCGAGATGCCGCCGCCCGACGCCATCGACGTTCCGACCGCTCCGTCCGCTGACCCGGCTGCGTTGGCAAAAGCGGCCGACACGCTGGCCGCCGCCAACCGGGTGGCGATCATAGCCGACTTCGCCGCGCGCCCGCCGCATGGCTGGGATCACGTCGTCGAGCTGGCCGAAACGCTCGGCGCTTCAGTGTGGGACGTCGGCTCCCGGCTCAACTTCCCTGGCGATCACCCGCTCAACCTCACCATGGACCCTGACGGTTGCTACAAGGATGTAGACGTCGTGCTCACCCTCGACATCGCCGACTTCGAAAAGCCAACCCACGTGCGCGACATCGCCACGCGCACCGTCGTCAGCAAAGTCCAGGCGAACGCGACCTGGATCGACATCGGCTTTACCGACATCGAGATTAGCAAGTGGTCGATGGACTACGCTCGGCCATTCTACGCGCAGCAGCGCATGACCGCCGACCCCGTGACGACCGCGCCGCAGCTGACCAAGCTGCTCAAAGAGCGCATCGCCAAGACTCCGGGCCTCAAGGAAAAGATCGCGAAACGGACCGAAGAGATCGGCAAACGCCACGCGGAAAACCGCGCCCAGTGGGCCAAGCAGGCCCAGGAGCACTGGGATTCCAAACCGATGACCGTGCCGCGTCTGGCGCTGGAAGTGTGGGACGCGATCAAAGGCGAAGATTGGGTGCTCACGACGGGAGACCTGGGCGGTTGGGGCAAGAAGCTTTGGAACTTCGACCGGCCTTATTGCCATGCGGGCCGCGAGCTCGGCACCGGCACGCAGATTGGATTGTCTCTTGGGGTGGCGCTGGCGAACAAAGGAACCGGCCGGCTGGTCGTCGATCTACAACCGGACGGCGATCTCATGTTCGACGCCGGCGCGCTCTGGATCGCGGCGAAGTACCAGATCCCGATGCTGGTCGTCATGTTCAATAATCGCGCCTATTACAACGACTGGAACCATCAACTCGTCTTGGCCAAAACCCGTGGCACAGATCCTTCGCGCGCGCATATCGGCATGGACCTCTACGGCCCCGATCCCGACTTCGCCGGCCTGGCGAAATCGATGGGCTGGTACAGCGAAGGTCCGTTCGAAAACGGCGACGATTTAAAACCCGCGCTCAAGCGCGCCATCGAGCAAGTGAAGCAAGGTAAGCCCGCTCTCGTCGACGCCGTCTGCGATCGCAGGAATCACGGATAGGCTTTCAGATCACTCTCCGCGTCCATTATGGACGCGGGGAGCTGTCATATTCTTTCTAAGCGGAACCAGACCGCTACTTTCTGTAATTCGGGCGAGACTAAAGTGCCCACTCCTCACACGAGCTGGCACTTCGAGGTCTGTTTATTCTTCATGCCAGGCGAGGCGGAGCTGCGTCAGGGTGGCGGGGTGGCGGCGGATCAAAAACCAGAACATGGCGATGGCAGCGAACAGATTGCCGGACGCCACCGCGACGGCTCCCAGGGCTCCCATGAGGTTGGGAAATATGGCCGCCGCAAAGGAAAAAAGAATAGACTCGAACAACAGGAACAGCAATAGGAGAATAATTCCAAACTGCGGATTATGCTCGAATATGGCAAACATCGACGCGAGCGCCAGCCCAACCATGAGAAAGAGCACGCCGTGGAGGCCCGTATAAGCGAATACAATGAAGCCGTTGACGGCGATAGCCTGCTCGGGACCTTGGCCGAGGAACGCTACGCTTCCCAGAAGCGACGGGGTGAAAAACATATGTCCTCGCGCCATGTCGAGGATAAAAAACCAGGCGGCAACGACCGCAGCGCCGGCGACGCCCGTCAGGATGCCGTCCTCGATGACGGAGACCGTACGGTCGTGCGCCAAGCTGGGGGAAAGAGCTTGGGAGATGGGTTGCGACGAGCTTTCCATAGGACATCCTTAGGCATTCGGTGACAGGCCGGCGCTGTTTTCACCCCGCTCTCGGAGCGTTAAGATTGGTCCCCGTGTGTTTGGCCACAGAAATATCCTACGAGGCGTAATCAAGTCAACGCAATGACCAGCGCGGGTTTTTCGCGAGCGGATGGCGCCTCATGCCACCGCTGGAATCCCGGCTGGCAACCAAAAACTCCCTGAGCCATTTGCGACTATATGCGGTAATTCGCCCTTTAACCCGGATTCCGCATTTGAAAGTTAAGGCCCTGAGCGAGGTGAGAGCCTTCCGTAGCGAAGGCAATGGGCCTTTGCCTCTAAGGGAGTTGAGATCAGCGGTGCCGTGAGCGGCATCCATAATCCGCTGACAACAGATTGCCAAGCACGTAAAACGACTTTGATACTGCGGACCTCGATGCCTTCGCTACTCCAGTCTCTCACCTCGCCCAGTATAGATTGTAACTTCAACTGCGGAATACGGGTTAAATGCGTAGGAATTGAATCGGCAAATTCACCATGTACACTGTTAAGAGGAGGCACAACCATGAATAACAAATCGATGTTTATCGGATTCCTCGGGATTCTCCTGGCGCTCTCGATGGCGGGATCTTCCTTAGCCCAGTCGTCGAAGCTTCAGCAACTTAAAGTCGCGGTTTCCACGGCGACGCCGCATAATACGCCGCTGTGGGTGGCCAAAGACAAAAAACTTTTTGACAAGTACGGAGTTGACGTTCAGTTGATTTTTGTCATGGGCGGCTCGCTGGTAAGCCAGATGTTGGCCGCCGGGGAGATCCAGGTCGCGGCAAGCTCACCCGCCGCCTATGTGAGCTTGATCGCGGGTGGCGAGGACATTGCGGCGTTTCTGGGGATAAGCAATACCTCGCCCTTTTCCCTGATAGCCCAGCCCAACATCAAGAAGGCGGCGGACCTCAGAGGCAAGCGGCTCGGCACGGCGCGCTTCGGCGGCTCTTCTCACGTCTCCGCCTTGATCGCTTTGGATCATTTAGGCCTCGACGCTAAGCGGGATAATATCGTTATCGTGCAAACCGGACTCGACCCGGAGCGCATGGCCGCGCTTGAAGGGAAGGGGCTCGATGCCGCGATGCTGCAGCGGCTCGCCACCAAAACCATGCTGAGCAAGGGTTACACGCAGATCCTCAACCTCAATCAGGCGAAGATCCCCTATCAAAACACCGTGCTCGCGGCACGTAGAGATTACATGGCCGCCAATTCGAAGCTCTTTGACGGCTTCACGCGGGCGATCGTCGAAGGCTACGGTTACGTTTTCAACAAAGAGAACAAGCAGGCGGTCAAAGAGGTCCTCGCCAAGAATCTCAGGTTGCCGAACGTTGACGCCGCCGAGGATTTTTACCTCGAAGCCCTGGAGGAACTGGATCGAAAGCCTTATCCGACCATCGAGGGAACCAGGACCGTGATTAAGTTTGTTGGGGAGCGAAATCCCAAAGTCGCCTCTCTTAAAGCTGAGCGCATCATCGACTCCAGCTGGCTCAAAAAACTCGACGACGAGGGGTTCTTCGAAAAAGTATACAGAGGCAAGTGATACCCACGGGCTTACGCCCGGGGCACCTGAAATGCAAAACTCAGATCAAAACCCTCCCAGCCCTCGGAGGCTTTGGCCCCCGGGCTAACGCCCGGGGGCCTCAGCTGGGCATTTGATTGTCAGCACGTCGCCCTCTCTTCACTTCGCCAATGGATCGGGCCGCAACTGGAAATGCACCGCGAGCGGCTTGGATCCCTTGCCGCGCTCCATCAACCATGGCGCGCGGTCGCCACTCGAGCTCCACAAGCCGCGCCCTTTCCAGCCGGCCTTGGGATCGTCGATGCGGCCGTCGAAGCCTTTGGCGTAGAAGCCGAGCGGGTAAGGCACGGTCAATCGGATCATCTTGCCGTCCTTAAACGCGATCAGCCCGCCGTGCAAGTTACCGGTGGACATCGGCACGTCATCACCGAGGCCAAAGGTGTTGTGCTGATCGACCCAGGAGTAGTAGCTCGACTCGGCACTGTTTTCGCCGAGGCCCTTGAATCCTGGGCCCGGGTACTGATGAAAGCTCCAGCCTTCAGGGCAGTGATCGCCGGTCGCCTTCGGCCCGTTAAGGGGGCCTTTGCATTTCCTGCGGTCGAAGCTGCCGAGATGGCCGCTCCCCAGCGATACCCAGACGACGCCCTGCTTGTCGATGTCGGCGCCGCGTGCGCCAAAGCCGGGCATCGGTACGTTGTAGATTTCCGCGAGCGCCGTCTCTGGCGGATTTGATCCGGGAGCGAGCCGCACGATGGCTCCGGGATAACCGAACGTCGAACCCCAAATCGAGCCGTCCACCGGGCTCGGCATCACGGCGTAAAAGCTCGAGACGATACGCTTGTCCTTAGTCGGGTCGACCGGCTGATTGGGCTCGACGTACTCGTCGCGCTTACCGTTGCCGTTGGTGTCGAGGATGAGCGCCGTCCAGCCTTGCGATTTCGCTAGATCGCCGGTTTCGTCAAGCATCTTGGTGTTGACCCAGCCGACCACCGGCCCGCCGCCGCTGGTCCACAGCGTGTCGTTGGC
>JAUYJC010000217.1 GCA_030688735.1 Deltaproteobacteria bacterium | reverse complement strand
GTGCCGGAATTGATCGCCGCTATCCAAGAGTATCTGGAAAATCATAATCAGAATCCCCACATCTTCACGTGGACTGCGTCCGTGGAGCAGATTTTGATCAAAGTCGCCAAATGTAAAGAAGCGTTGGGTACACTACACTAGCAGGTCCTGCTCTAAGCGGCCAAAGACGGAACGTCCCTGGTTATCTCGGCAAATGGGTGTTGAGCCTCTTCTCGTCCCGTTGGTTTCGTCCTTTATTTCAAAATGGTCACAATTCGGAAAAATTCTCTGGTTATCCGACTGGACTTGGCCAAAAAACAATGCGCTGTTTACAGGAACGGCGCCGTCATTGTATAAAATACCTAGTCCGTGGCCCATGAGGCCATTAATTATGGCCAATTCGTTGTGGCCAAAATCCTTTCCGCGTAGCCCTGATTCGAAGAAAGCATTAAGTTCCGTTTTCAGGGCTTCGGTGAAATCTTCAATAATGTCTTCAGGTCGATTCGGATCATCGAAGGTAATGTACCCTGCATATGGAAATACCTTTGCTGCCTGAGGGAGTGCTACCGAGTTCTGAGCACACTCGCTCACATTGTTAAGGTCTCTTAACCAGGTATTCACTTCTTTTCCTCGATATTTTACAACAAAAAAACAATCGTAATTATCGTACCGAAGGTCAGAGCGATTTACCTTTGTGACGGAGTTAGGGAACCCCTCCCATTTTATTAGGTCAATTATATCGATGGTTCCTTTTATGAGTTCTATCGTTGGTTTTGAGACGGTAGGAAGCAAATAATTGGAAACGAATGTATCTCTTGCAACCTCATTAGCTGCCTGGGTGCCGTGGAAAGGGGTTGCGAGTGTTAGTAAACCCAAAGTACTGCTGTCGCCTCCCCATTCATTTAGATACGACCATCCAACAAGGCCGCCCATACTATGACCCAGGAGAATTTTCTGTTTGTCTTGTATCCCTTCACGAGAGAGCCAGAATTGGAGGGCCCCGGCAAGTTCTTTTACTGGCTGTAAATTACTATAGTATTGAAACACGTACAGGTCGAAGAAAACACAAAGAGATTGATCATAAAAGAAATTCCTGAAATCATCCCATTGACTGTTAACTTGCCTTAAATCTTGATCGAGAGTCGTCCCATCATGCTGATGAATCAATATCAAAGGAACCCGATCGGGACGAGGAGAAGAAGGGCAGGACTGGTCAGGTTTAAGAAGCCTCGTGATGTGAGAAGCAGTACTTAGGTTAACTCCTTCAAATTCGAGCCCTGAAATTGTGTCTCCGCTCCCAATAACCCCTGATTCAAAAAAGGGGAAAATTCGGTACTGTTTTGACTGCTTCGGGCTTACATTAAAGGGACGTTTGTCCAGAAGGCAAGGAATAGAAAAAGAGAAACGGCCATCTTTAGATGTTTTTGCAGACGTTTTAAACTTACAACGTGGTGTTGAGCTTCCCCAGTCGACTCCCAAGGTAAGCGTTATGCCTGGCACGGGCCCCCCAAAGGGGTCTTGTACACGACCTTCAATGGTTGCCGCCTCCCCGTTTTTGGCAATTAATATAATTGCCAGTATCCACAGAGCTGGCGGCAACCAACGACCAGCCGTTTTCTTTATTAAATTCATAGCAACTTCCTTCGTTGAATCCAATGAGCTGACGAATTTCCCAATTTCGTCTCAATCAGATTTCTACCGAGCTCTCAGAAAACGAGTCGCCGTCACCCTCACCGCTCCTCTTCCAGAGCCACGGGCCGGACAATGATGTAAGCTGGCCCTGCTATACGATAAAGGTCCCCGGCTGTCAACCGCCGAATAAAGTCTGTGTCAGGCTTGACAGACAGGAAAGTTGGGAATGTTCCCCGTGAAAAATTTCGATCGCTTTCACGCGAGCCAGAAAAAAATCCGGATCTTTCTCGTCTGTCAACCCTGACACACTTGCCGAGGTTAGCCGATACCTTAAGGCGAGCCCGATGTCGTGAACCGCTCTACGATCTCTTCAGCCCCGGCTACGCCGTTGATCTCTCGATGGCGTCCGACAGGAGTCAGATCATACTCGACGAAGACATCCGTGCCGGCGTGGTCGATAAGAGGTTCACCCTCGACCGCGTCATCAACGACCGGATTCTAAAGCAGCCGCAGCAGGAAGTGAGAAAAGAGGGGCGGCTGAGGCCGTAAATGTACGCGGTAATTAAGCGGACTTCCTGCGCACGATATACTCTACGTCACAGCCGCGAACTTGAAGTAAGGAAACAGGTTGATCACCCGACTAACGATACTTAGCCTAATCGAGCGACCCCCCGTGCGTCAGTTGATAACCAATGGAATCATTCTCTGGTGTAACCCTCCCAAGCTGTCGGTCACCTGGAAAGCTATGTTAAAAGTGCCTTGATCCGTAGGAACGCCCGTAATTTTCCCGGTCGCGGGATCGAGATTCAGCCCAGGAAGCGCGCCCGATGCGACGGTCCAGTTAAACGGTTTCAATCCGCCTGAAACCTTCAGCGCTGCGTTGTAGCTGTTTCCCAATATTCCAGTTCTTAGGCTCGTAGTTGTGATGTTGACTGCGTTAACGATTTTGGCTTTCAACGTCTTCTTGAGCGCGGTACCCAACTGGTCGACAATTTTCAAAGTTAGGGTTGCATTGCCTGCTTGGGTGGGAGTGCCGCTGACGTCTGGAAACGCAAAGTTCAGCCCTGGCGGAAGATGGCTTTTGATCACAGTAACCAGGTAGGGCGGGTATCCACCCGCGACCAGTACGGACCCGTTATACGGCATCCCCACTTCACCCGTAGGAAAGGTGGTGCCCACCATCGTGAGCGGAGGAGGCGCTACGTCAAAGGTGGCCGTTACCGATTTGTTGGCGCCCATTGTCAGCTTGCAGCTTCCCCTTCCGACGCAGTCGCCAGTCCATTTAACAAAAATAGACCCCGCCGCCGGTTTAGCGGATAACATTACGGTTGGGCAACCATTGAACTTTTCCAGGCAATCGGTGCCGCAACTAATTACCGAAGGTTTGCTCCCGATCGTGCCATCGCCTGTTCCAAACTTATTTACTGTGAGAACGGATGGCGGAGGATCGTTGCAGATAGTGACCTGATAGCCGGTGGCCGTTGCCGCGTTCACAGTGACGGTAATTGGGACGACATCGACAGTTGAGAAAGTTTCTCCCACCGTCCAGATCGCCCCACCGTCATTGGGATTTCCATTATCGTCAGGGTCAACGACCCGCGCAGGACGATTGTTTAAACCAGTTATCACCGGGTCAACACGATGGATAATTACGCCCTCTCCCGGAATCTGGGTGTCGTAACCGAAAACTTGCCTGGCCTCGACGGTGTAGAAGATTGAGGAATCGGGGATCGGAATTCTCGCCATACGGAAGTTGTCGTTGGAAGGAGGAGTCGCCAGCCGGTCTAAGATTATCGTCGAGGATTCCCCCGAATTGACGTCGAGTTTTTGCGCAGCGGTAAACCAACCGAGCTTATCCTTGTGATATGAAATCGTGTGCGGACCCACACAGCCGTAGACAGGGTCACTCGGCGTGCAAATGCCCTGACCGCTCATGACATCCCACTCCGAGTCATAGGTTTCGTTGTATGGACCGGAGGAGTGCGGGAGGCCAAATGAATGGCCCATTTCGTGGGCAAAAAGGGATTGCCGCTGCGAACCCGAGAGCGATATCCAGGTCACGCCATATTTCTTGGTCTGACCATCTATGGTCAGGGTTCGCGAACCTCCCCAAGAAGTCCTGCCGGATGGTCCTCCGATATCCGCATTGAATATCTGATTGATACCGAAGAAATCAGGAAAATTTACATCGGCGTCAGCGGCCGCGGTACAGCCTGTTACGGTTCTTTGAAAATCGACTTCGGGCACGCCATCCCCGTCTCTGTCGTACACATAGTACGACCGGGGTTGAGGCAAAGTGTACGGGCCGACGACCGCGCTTCCGTTCAGATCGATAAGACCGTAAGAGTTTTCTCGCCAGTAGTGATCCAATCCTGGAAAATCTCGTCCCATCAATCCCACGTAATGACTCGCCGGCTGCGGAGTCGGCGGAGAGTTCGGAAACTCGCACAGGATATTGACAAATGGCTTTGAGGTCACGGCGGCCGCTTCTATTGGCTCACGCAAGGGCCGTGTTGACGTCTCGGCCAATTGAATATCCAAAATCACGATCGTATCGAGGAGAGTCTCGATGCGCTCACCCACCACGCGCACCCGTTTCCCATTCACAGCTTGAGCGCCGCCCAGAGCGCCAAATAGCTTTTCGCCACCTTTCAACACCCACGATCGGCCGCTGTCGTCGACCAAATCGAAGTGTGCAACCTCTCCCCACACGATGTGGAACCATCCTACTAGCGTAATTTCCTGAGCGAACAAGTAGCGCGGCAAAAGAGTCAAACACAGCACCAATGCAAAAAAAACGAAACTGGGTTCCGGGCGCGTCCGTCGCATCACAAAGATAGCTCCGTGTAAGCCAGTTCGTGCTTTGGTTGCCCTACTACGATACGAACGTTAAATTATAAATGATAGGAATTTGCTTTTGGGGGGTAGCCACTGAGAGCACTCAAGATTACCCCGACGACCCGGCGCGAGCCCGCGTTCCACAGCCTCAGGCGGCTAACTCAGAAAGCCGGTTGGCCCCCTACCCCATCTTGGGGCAGACAGTATCCGATAAGGTGATCTTATGTCAACTTTAATCGGCTTCACTGAGGGTCGGGAAAACGGGGTCAGGAGCCATTTTCTGATTCTGCTGAAAAACCCTATATGAATGCTTCGACGAGGCTCAGCATGAACGGAAAATCTCCAAGGATTTCACACGCTCCTCCGTTCGTCCTGAGACTCTCGAAGGATGACCGGAAGGTTTATCAGCAGAATCTAGAGTCATGCCTGACTCTTACGAAATTCCGGAAATTCTGTCCCGGAAATTCCGGAAATTCGCAACCGGCTGCAACGGGGGGGGACAGGCACGGTAGTCGTTAAAGCGGACCTTTGGCCGGAATGGCTGTTTCGGCTGAGAAGGTTTTGGAAAGCCGGTAGGTGAGAAAGGAAGTGAGACGATTCTCTGGGCAATGGCTGCACGCCAGTATCCTGATACACTGCGGGCTGATATCTGGATACCCGACCCCACAGGCGGGGTTTGTCGGGGAGCGCGATTGACAAGGCGTGACTTAATGATGGATATTGCGGCAGATTTGCTCTTCTCAGATCACGGTGCTCCTGAATATACTGCGGGAAGAGCCGGCAGTATACTCAGTAGTATACGTTGGGGATAAAACGCTATACGTTAGACGCAAGCGCCCGAACAGGACGCGAGGAGGGTCACCATGGCGACTTCACAGAGCGCGCGGGTAGTTTCCATCGCCGTTGGTCTCACTGCCGGCGCGATGCTGGCCTGGGGCTGCGGTTCAATGAAAATGGCGAAAATGGACGAGGCTGCAGGCATGGCGGAATTGCCCCGCCAGACCGGTGACATGAAGCTTCCGGTGAACAGCCCCCTTCAGATTGCCAGCGCCCGAAAGAATCCCTCGACTATTGCGTCGACGGTAGCCTTCCAGTTAGCAGCCGTGCCGAACCCTGCGAAGCTCGAGATGCTTGTGACTGGAATCGAGTCGGCGTGTCCACTCCACGGACAGCCTCAGGGGGCCACTGAGCTTTTGGTGAACGGCCACCAAGTTACATCCCTTACTCTCGGACCCTCCGGAATTGGCCGCACATATCGTGTCACGGCGGACCTCGCGCCGTCGGTGCTCAAGGCGGGAGATAATACTCTCGTCCTCAAGGGCGCTCCTTGCACGCTTGGTAACTTCGAGGTTGTCAAGATCAGCGATGTTATTGTGCGGTCGGCCCGGTAGGAATCGAGGCACGCAGCCACAAATAGGTGAACTTCAGGCTCCAGCGGACCGGGGCTCGCGTTGCTCGCCTCCGGCTGCTGCGCCGAGGCGTTCGGCAGGATCTCTGCAAATTCGCATATGAGCGTTCGTTACGACCAATACAAGGCCGCGTTGGAAGGGCGGCGGGAAGACTCGACACGCTACTGGACAGTGTTCGGAATCATGAGCGCTGTGAACGGCGCGATGCTTGCGCATGAGCGGTGTCAGGCTTCATTATAATGATTTTATTGTCTCTGCTTCCCGACAATCCATACTTACGACGCGTTGAACCGGATGCCTGTAGGCCGATCCGCCGAACGGGACCACTGGGTCTACTTACGATGCGAACGGCAACCTGCTTAGCGTCACCGACGCGCGGAGCAACGTGACCACATATGCGTACGTCAACATGGACCGGCTGGCGACGCGCGTCGCGGCGAAGCCGCAACGAAACAGAAAAAAAGCGTTCGTCACAGAGTAATTCATGTACCCATGGGTACAGCACAGCGGATGAAAATGGTCACGTTTCATTACGACAAACGCCGTTTAAATGTATTTTCATAAGAGATGCCTGTTTGCCGGGCGACAAGCAGGCGGATAGCACGAACAGTTTAGTCACTTATTTACTCGGTGCCCTTAGTTGCGGCAAAAGGACGATCCGTGCGGGTTTCGATCCTATCCCGGTTTCCAGAGGGTGGTGACGCGACTTTTTCGGATGGCCCTATCATGTGTCGCAAGGGGAATCTTATGCGCTCGGGAC
>JAUYJC010000213.1 GCA_030688735.1 Deltaproteobacteria bacterium | reverse complement strand
AAGCTCATCAAGCAAGGCTTTACCCATGTGGTGGATGCCGACTTGGAGAGTTTTTTCGACACGATCCCGCACGCGGCACTGATGCGGCGGATTGAAGAGCGCATCAGCGACGGCAGAGTGCTTGAGTTGATCGGACTGTTTTTGAGCCAGGACATTATTCAAGGGATGAAGCGCTGGACGCCAACGGGAGGCACGCCGCAAGGAGCGGTGATCAGCCCGCTGTTGGCTAACGTTTATCTGCATCCTTTGGACCGACAGATGAAGCAGAACGATTACCGCATGGTGCGCTACGCCGATGACTTCGTGGTGCTTTGCCGCACCGCGGAGCAAGCGCAAGCCGCGCTTGAGGAAGTGAAGAGCTGGGTAGAACAAAACGGGCTTAGGCTCAATGCCGGCAAGACCCATGTCGGGGACTGTCGGCAAGCCGGGCAAGGTTTTGAGTTTCTCGGCTATCGGTTCGAGGCGGGGCAGCGCTGGGTGAGGCCCAAGAGTCTTAAAGCGCTGCGCGAGCGCATTCGGATGAGAACCAAACGCACGCGTGGAGACAGCTTGGCGAAGGTCATCGAGGATCTTAACCCCATGCTGCGTGGGTGGTTTAACTACTTCAAGCAGGCCCATCCGATGGTACACAAGTGGATGGATGGTTTTACCCGCCGACGACTGCGGGCGCTGTTGCGCAAGCAGAAGAAGCGTCCAGGAAGAGGGCGGTGTTTGGCTGACCATCTGAGGTGGCCCAATGCTTTCTTCGCTACTCAAGGGCTGTTCACCATGGTTACGGCCCGTGAGTTGGCGAGCCAATCCCGATGAGGAAACTACCGACTGGAGAGCCGTGTGCGGGAGAACCGCACGCACGGTTCGGAGGGCGGGGACGGCGAGAGCCGTTCCCGACCCCTATCGACAGAGGGCCACCGATTTTGTAAACGAACTTTAGTTCCGGGACACTAGCGAGAAATCCGGTTTGACCTTCGTCAGTGAATCTCTTTCCAGACTTTTGCCAGACTCTCGCCGTAAACGTTGAGATCCCACTCGCAGAAATAACCGAACGGCGTGATCCACACTTGATAGCCGGTTTCACGCAGGCGCTCAGCCAGCGCAACGATGATGGATTCGGCGCCGGCGGGGGATGCCGTGGCGCCGCCGAGGTGAGTAAACGAATGGATGACGATGTTTTTGAGCCCTCTCTTATTGGCCAGCCACTTCATGTGCTTGAGCGTTTGGCGCAGAACTGAAGTTCTTCTTTCCTCAATCTCATCGCATGCCTCGGCGTGGATGAAGGCCACGAGGGTTTCCGCGACTTCCGCTTCGACGTCCTGGTCCGGCACGTCGGGAAGCGTCTTGGCGTGGGTTTTCCAGCGGAAGCGCTTCGCCTGAAAACAGAGAAGCTTCATGGGGCCGTCAGTAATAGTCGAGAAAGTTTTTCAACAGCTTCTTGCCCTCTTCGGCGAGAATCGACTCGGGATGGAACTGCACGCCTTCGATGGGGAATTGCTTGTGGCGCACGGCCATGATGACGCCGTCGGCGGTGCGGGCCGTCACGTTCAAGACCGCGGGCAAAGTCTTCGGGTCAATGACCAGCGAGTGGTAGCGCATGGCGGCGAAGGGATTTTTAAGCCCGCTGAAAATGGTTTGCCCGTCGTGGGTTACTTCGGAGAGCTTGCCGTGCATGATCGACGGCGCGCGGATGATCTCACCGCCGAAGGCGGCGCCGATGGATTGATGGCCGAGGCAGACCCCAAGGATTGGAACGCGGGCGCCGAAGCGCTTGATGGCGTCGCAGGAGATGCCCGCTTCTTTGGGGGTGCAGGGGCCGGGAGATATAACGATCTTCTCGGGCCGCAACGCCTCGATCTCATCCAGCGTGATTTTATTGTTGCGAAATACTCTAATGTCGGCGCCGAGCTCGCCCAGGTAGTGATAGAGGTTGTAGGTGAAGGAGTCGTAATTGTCGATGAGCAGAATCATCGCTTCCTCCACTGTTCGGCGAGTTCTATGGCTCTTAGCATGGCGCGGGCTTTGTTCAGCGTCTCCTGATACTCGGAGGCCGGATCGGAATCCGCCACAATGCCCGCGCCGGTGTTTATGAAGACCTTTTTCCCCTTCATAACGATGGTGCGGATAACGATGCAAGTGTCCAGGTTGCCGTTGTAGCCGAAGTAGCCGATGGCGCCGGCGTAAAGCCCGCGCTTTTGCGGTTCCAGCTCGCTGATGATCTGCATGGCGCGGATCTTTGGCGCACCGGATACCGTCCCTGCGGGAAAAGCCGAGACGAACAGGTCGAAAGGCGTCTTGCCAGAGGCGAGCTTGCCGCGCACGTTGGAGACGATGTGAATCACGTGGGAATAGCGCTCGATGGCCATCAGCTCGTTGACTTCGACGCTGCCGATGGCGGCGACGCGCCCGACGTCGTTGCGCCCCAGATCGACCAGCATGATATGCTCGGCGCGCTCTTTGGGATCGGCGAGCAGATCGGCTTCCAACTCGCGCTCCTCTTCGGGCGTGGCGCCGCGCCGGCGCGTGCCGGCGATGGGGCGAAGCTCGATGATATCTCCGGTGAGCCGAACCATGGTCTCGGGCGAAGAGCCGATGACGCGAAGATCCTCCAGCTCTAAATAGAACATATAGGGGGACGGGTTGATGAACCGCAGCGCGCGATAGATCTCGAACGGGTCCGTCTCGGTTTCGGTTTCGAGCCGCTGGCAAAGCACGGCCTGAATGATGTCGCCGGCCTTGATGTACTCCTTGGCTTTGATGACGGCTTTTTTAAATCCCTCTTGAGTGAGATTGGAGCGAAACTTTCTGGTGCCTTTGCCTTGGGGCAGATCTCGCGGCTCGATGCCGCGCGGTTTTTTCTGCAACGAAGAGATGACCTTGCGAATTCTCGCAATACTTTGGTCATAGGCCCGGCGCAGGCTGGTCCCATGCTCCACGCGCGCGTTGTCGATCACTTTGATCGTATGTTTCAGATTGTCGAAGGCAACGAGCGTTTGGACGAAAACAAAAAAGATCTCCGGCATGTCCAGCGGATCTTTCTTGTCGTTGCCAATCTCGTGAAACTGCTCGACGGCGTCGTAGGAGACGTAGCCCAGCGCGCCGCCAAAAAAGGGCGGGACGCCGGGAACAGGGACGGGCTGGCAACCCTTGAGCAGCTCTTCGAGCATTTTCAGCGGCTCATCGGCAATCCGGGTCTGCGTCTTGCCGTTCTCGATGATCGTGACCCGATTGCCATGGGCCTTGAAGATGCGGTGCGGCCGCGTGCCCAAGAAGGAATAGCGCGCCCAGCGCTCGCTTCCCTCCACACTTTCGAGCAAGAAAGAATAGCGGTCGCGCTCGAGACGCTTGAAAAAAGAGAGCGGCGTCTCCAAGTCCATCAGCAGCTCTTGGTAGACCGGAATCAGATTGCCCTGCTTGGCGAGTCGGCAGAATTCTTTAAAAGTCGGTTGAATCATTCGGTTAACAAATAAAGCTGTTCTGGGTTTCCTGTGAAGAAGCATTCACCACAGAGACGCAGAGTTCGCAGAGGGTTTGTTCAAGATGCTATCTTTATTCGATTTTCTCCGCGCCCTCCGCGCCTCGGCGGTGCAATCTCCGAGCCCTGCTTCACACGGAAGCCTGAAGACCCACAAACAAAAAGGGCCATAAGTGCATTACCTATGGCCCCTTCCTTTACCGTTTTTCCCGACTGGAATCAGCCATAGCGCGAGCGCTGGAGTGAGCGCCAGTGCCACCAACCGCGGGCCAAATGAATTGTTTCCAGCCGGTTTGTCACGTGGGTTATATTGCCCCATCCGCGACGGTCGGTCAAGGATAGTGAATGCTCATGCGCGATTTGACAACCGCTGAGCTGGTGGGGTAGGTTAAAACGCCTTTTTGGAATAGTCTTTTTGTAGCACTAACAAGCGTTTTTGTCGTTATTAGACTGCGGAGGTTGCATGGTCCGGCGTGAGAAATCTAACTATGTCATTCGGTCCGTTTCCCATTCGTTCGATGTGTTGGAACAGTTCAACGGGAACGTCGATGAGATCGGCGTGACGGAATTGAGCAAACGGCTGAAGCTTCACAAGAACAACATTTTTCGTTTGCTCGCCACCCTCGAAGCGCGCGGTTACATCGAGCAGAACAAAGTATCGGAGAACTATCGACTGGGCTTAAAGTGTCTCCAGCTGGGCCAGATCTTTATCCATCAGATGGGATTGCTGCTCCAGGCCAAATCGACCCTCAAAGAATTGGTCAAAACGACCAAAGAAAGCGCCTTCGTGGCGATCCGAAAAGGAAATGCGATTGTCCCCCTGGATTTCCTGGAACCGGTGCGCGCGGTGCGCGCGGTTTCGTTCTTGGGCATGGCGCTCCCGCCGTACTGCACCGCAGCCGGAAAGGTCTATCTCGTCTTTGAGACCGAGGGTGGCTTGAGCCGGAATCTCCCGGAGCGCATGGAGCCTTATACGGAAAGGACGATTAGCGACCGTCAGTTGTTGTTAGAACAGATGAAAGAAATCAGCGCCACCGGTTTCGCGGTGGAACAAGGGGAGTTCAACGAGGACATCAGCTCAGTGGCAGTGCCGGTTCGAGATTACACGCGCATGCTCGTGGGGACGCTTGCGATTGTCGGGCCGTCCCATCGCTTTGGCGCTGAAACCATCGCGAAGGAAATGGCGCCGGCTATCCTGCGGGCCGGAGGCGACCTTTCCAAGCGGCTAGGGTACGCGGGGTGAGTCGCAGCCAATCAACCGATGGCGCGGCGGTGAAGCATTCGACCCTTCGACTCGAGGCCCCGGCCTTGGCCGGGGCTCTTGCTAAGGATTCCGCCCCACGCGCGTATTGTAAGGTGCTACAGGCTTACCCCGTGGGGCTCCACCATCGTGCCGATCTAAATACAGGCCCGCGCTGAAAACGACCGCAAACTATTCAGGCGATCTCGTTTCACGGCTAGCGCGTGGATTTAAGACTCAGGTTCTTCAGGCTTTTGTGTGAAGCAGGGATCGGAGCTTGCACCGCCGAGGCGCCCTTCGACGCCGCTCAGGACAGGCAAGAGATCCCACCGCGGAGACGCGGAGGACGCGGAGTAAAGAGTTCTTGATTAAGAAATACTCCGAACTCTGCGAACTCTGGGCCTCTGCAGTGAAATAAGGATTGCATTTTCGGTTGCGGCTTTGCCGCGCTGTGTCTCTATGGTGAACATCTCTTCATAAGAAACCCAGAAGAATCGAAACTCAACGGCGAGGTGCGGTTCAGAAAACGTGCGGCAGGCGCCGTTGCTTTTGATAGATTAGGTCCGGTAAAGATAACAAAGACGAAGAACGGAGGTCGAAGAGACCGGCATGCTAACCACAGTCGAGAAAATTCTTTTCATCTTGCTTGCGATCGGCTCCTCTTATTACGGTGGAAAGCGGTTCTATGACGTGTACCGAACCATCGCGCGGGGCAAGCCCGATGATCGTTTTGACGATCTCGGCGAGCGCATTTGGCGCGCTCTCTGGATCGTTGTTTCGCAACAATCGGTGTTCAAGATGCGCCCCCTGGTGTCGTTTCTCCACGCGCTGATTTTCTACGGTTTTGTTTTCTATTTTCTGGTGAATGTCGTCGACGTATTCGAGGGTTTTTTCGCGCTGCACGCGCGCGGCGGCGGCTGGAACGCATTCAATCTGGCGGCCGATCTCTTGACCGCGGCGGTGCTGATCGGGATTGTCGGCATGATCGTGCGGCGGTTCTTCGTCCACCCCAAGGATTTCGCTTTCGCGGATAACGTGCCGCTAAGAGACGGAGCGCGCGCCGCAATCGTGCGCGACTCGTCGATCGTGGCAGGATTTATCATTTTCCACGTCGGCTGCCGTCTCTTGTTCAAAGCGACTCAGTTGACTCTGGAGGGCGGAGATCCTTTCCAACCCGTCAGCTCCGGGTTCGCGGTGCTATTTTCCGGCCTTGATCCAAGGGCGCTCGAAGGGTTGAATCATTTTTTTTGGTGGGGCGCCCTGGGCGCAATTCTGCTCTTCATCCCCTACTTCCCCCGTTCCAAGCATATTCATCTCTTTATGGCGCCCATCAATCTGGCGCTGAAAAAGGGCAAAGCAGGTGTCTTGCAGCCGATGGACTTTGAAAAGGAGGAGGTCTTCGGCGCATCTAAGCTCGAAGAGTTTGCTTGGCCGAGGTTGCTCGACGCCTATAGCTGCATTATGTGCAATCGCTGCCAGGACGTTTGTCCGGCGACGACCACCGGGAAAGCGCTTAGCCCGGCGGCGATCCTGATCAACGAGCGCTATGAGTTGAATTCGATTTTTCCCAATTTCGCCGCGGGCCAAGAGAGCCCGCGCCCGCTACTCGACTTCGCTCTTTCCGAGGAAGCGGCATGGGCGTGCACGACCTGCAATGCCTGTGTCGAGGTATGTCCCGTCGGCAATGAACAGATGCTCCACATCATCGACGTGCGGCGCGAGCGCGTCTTGTCGGCGGCGGAATTTCCCAACGGCCTCAAAAACGCCTTCAACCACATGGAGCGCGCCGGCAACCCCTGGGGCATGCCTGCCGATGAACGGATGGCTTGGGCGAAGGGATTGCCGTTTCCCGTCCCGACGTTGCGAGAGAAATCCAACCCCGAAGTATTGTATTGGGTCGGCTGCGCCGTCGCCTTCGACCCGCGCGCGCAAAAGATCGCGCGCAGCATGGTGGAGCTATTCAATGCGGCCGGTGTCGACTGGGCGGTGATCGGCAAAGAGGAAAAATGCACCGGCGACACGGCCCGCCGCACCGGCAATGAATATCTATTTGCGCAGATGGCGGCGGAGAACGTCGCGGCGTTGGACGAGGTAAAGCCCAAGGTCATCGTCACCACCTGTCCGCACTGCTTTCACACCATCGCCAACGAATATCCGCAATTCGGAGGCAACTACGTCGTCAAGCACCACACCGATTACATCAACGAGCTGATCGGCAACGGCAAATTAAAGTTAACTCCGAAAGGCGACGGCGCGGTGACCTACCATGACCCCTGTTATCTCGGACGCCACAACGGCATCTTCGACCCGCCGCGCGCGCTGATTCAGGCGACCGGCGCCAAGCTCATCGAGCCCGGTCGCACCCGGAGCAATAGCTTTTGCTGCGGCGCCGGCGGCGGGCAGTTCTGGAAAGAAGAAGAAAAAGGCAACGAGCGCGTCGCCACCAACCGTTACCGAGAGCTCAAGCAGACCGGCGCGAAGACCGTGGCGACCGGCTGTCCCTTCTGCATGCGCATGATCACTGAAGAGACCGCCAAGGAGGAGCCGGAGACGGCCATGGAAGTCCTGGACATCGCCGAAATCGTCGCCCGGAATTTGGCCAAGTGACATGCCGCGGTCGTATTTCGCCACAATCTTGTTTGCGCTCATGTCGGTCACGTCTTCCTGCGGCGCGGAGCCCAAGGTCATTATCTCGACCCGAGAAGGGCGAGAGGCCGTGTTTCAAGTCGAGGTCGCGGACACTTCGACTAAACGGGAGATTGGCCTGCAATACCGAAAAGATCTCGCCGCAGACCGCGGCATGATCTTCCTGTTCCCGGCGCCGTCGGTTCAGTCCTTTTGGATGAAAAACACGCCGCTCCCGCTCGATATGATCTTCATCGGGAGCGACCGAAAGATTGTCGGCATCGTCGAACAAACCGTACCGTTTTCACTCGATCCCCGTTCGGTGCCGGCCGCCAGCCAGTTCGTGCTTGAAATTAACGGGGGCTTATCCAAGCGGCTCGGCATCAGAGCCGGCGATGCCGTTCGCTTCGAAGGATTCGCGCTGCAAAGCGTCAAGGAATAAAAAAGGGATCAAGGGCGTTACGGCCCCTGATCCCCGCACAAGGTTTCCGCCGGTCGGCTAAATTTCGTTAAAGAAGTACTGATTAACCGGTTTGAGCCGCTCCTCGTAGGAATCGGGATATAAAAACCACAGCGTCGCGGCCAGGCTGCTGAAGAGCGAGTTGCCGTCCTGGGGAGTGAAGCAGGTGCCGATGATCTCTCTATCGCCTCTCATGGCCAGGCTCTGCGTCACGATCACCGTCTGATTGAGGATGCGTCCGAAGATGCCGTGGTCCCGGCCGAACGAAAAGACCGAAGCCGAGGACTTCTTGTTGGTCATCGCGACCCTGCCATTGGCGTGGAAGCGGCGCATCAGCTCTTCTTTATTGATGCCGCGGCGCAGTTTCAGATTGAAATGGATCGTGTGCATGTATTGGGTGTTCAGCTTGAGCGCCGACGAATAGATGTTCAGATCCAATCCAATTGTATTGAACAGGTAATGGGCATCGCGTCCCTGATGGGTGCCGAACTTCGGGTCATCATGCTTGCCTGCTTCGGGCGCCGGGATGAAGTCGCCTTCCTGGCTCAGGTCATTGGCGCGGCGCATGCAAACGAACCGGCTCTCCTCCAGGTTGTCTTCCTTTTCCGGACCCAAGGCGATGGTGTCGATCAACACGGCGAGATTGTGAGTGTTGCAACTGACGACCTGAACGAACTGGTCCTTGCCTCTTTCCAGCGCTCTATCGTTGATGCCGCGCGCGTACATCTTGCCGAAGCCGTACTCGCTTCCCTGCGCGATGAAGCCGCGACCGTTGCTGGCATATCTATTATAAATTTTTTCTTTGTTTTCATTGCCCACCGGCGTGCAGTCGATGATGACGTTGGCGCGTTCGATGGCTTCTTCGGCCTCGTAGGTCGGCTCCATCCCCATGTCAATAAACTTTTGCCGACGCTCCTTGTCGACCGCGAGCTTCGCCCCGTTTTTACACGAAACGACGACCTTGGAACGGTCCGTGAGCAAGGGCGTGCGCTTATGGAAAGTGACTTCGTCGATGCCAAACTGCTCCCGGAACGTCGAAAGGATTCCAATGAGCGGCTCGCCGATGGTTCCGGTGCCGACGATGTGGACGATTTTTTTCTGCGCCATGGTCTTTCCCCGTAATGCCTTGATAAAAGGAAT
>JAUYJC010000205.1 GCA_030688735.1 Deltaproteobacteria bacterium | reverse complement strand
ATCCCGCCATGCAGCTTCAGCCGGTTGAAAGACTCCTACTGATTGCGGGCGAAGCAGTGTCGCAAGAGGAAAAGAAATTCGGTAACTGCGCTCGCTGCGGAAAGCCCTTCATGGCGGAAAAAAATCCTCTTAGAAAGCATTGTTCGGATGCTTGTGCCGTCTATCTTCGAGTCAGTCGATACCGGCTGCTTCAAAAAAAACGCCGCCGCGGCAAACTAGCCCTTGCCAGTCGCCGGGCGCCGGTGGTAAAGGGGCGCGACTATTAGCGTTTGTCTATCGCGGCCAACTGATCCCGAAAAAGGCGCGCTGTGTAATCGATCGCAGCCTTTTCCTCGCTGTTTCCGCCGGAAGTTTTTTGATATAGCTTTTGCAATAAAATGTTTTGGGTCATCACAGCAGCGAGTAATTGCTTAAATTGATCTTCACTCATAAAACTCTCCTTCTGAAAGTCTCGACGTGCGCAGCGTTCACGCAACCCGCTTGACCTTGACATAGTCCGCTGTAGCAAGGCCGACCAACTCCACCGGCGGGCGATCTGGAAACTCGGCCACCAAATGAAGATCTCCGCCCATGCCTTTGACGCAGTTGCGCAGCGTGGAAATCAGCAAGTCGGTGCGCTGTTCGAGCTTAGAAACCCCCTCTTGCCCGATGTGCAGCGACTTCGCGAGTTTTTGCTGCGTGAGCCTGCGCGCGCGGCGGAGCTGGCGCAACGTCATTTCCTCGGCGATGAGCTGCGCGGCGCGGGCCTCCACGTTCCTGCGCTGGGCGGGTCTCAGTTTTTTGATGATGTCGTTCACGTTTCTTGACATGGCTATTTCCTTTCCTTCGTTTTCAGCCGGCGAAGATGAGCGTCGAATCTTTCGTCCGCTTTGGCGATAAGCTGTCGGTAAAATCGTTTCTCGCTACCCCCAGACTTATCGCCTGCCATCAGTAAAACCGCGCGGCGCCTAGGATCGAAGACGAACGCAACTCTCCATTCGCCGTGCGCCGCGGCGAAACGCAGTTCCTTCATGTTCTTGTGGCGCGAGCCATTGAGAGTATCCACGCGCGGCCTGCCGAGCTGTGGGCCAAATTGCCGGAGCAGCCGGCTCAGTGCATGGATTTCGTCGCGCACGGCCGGATCGAGGGCCAAGAATTCAGCCTCAAACTCGTCGCCAATCTCAACCACCCATCCCACGCGTTATAGTATGCCTTGCAGTGCATATACTGTCAAGGGCATATGCCGTATGTCTGGAGGCCGCCGTCAAGGGCGCGTATCGCTGCGGGTGGGCTGGTATCCAGGGGGGGTAGAGTCGGAAATCTGCTGTACTACCCACCTAACCGAGCCGCGATCGCTCGGCCCACACGGTTGACACCCCCGATGCGGAGGACTAGAACAGCCATCACGGAGGTGGACCATGAACAAGCCCCTATTGTCCATTGTGGCGATTCTCGTTCTTCTTTGCCCCTCGCTTTCCTTCGCCTTCCCCGGAGAGATCTTCAAGATCGAGACCGCGGGCAAAGAGTACTGCGGGGATTTCGACGTTACCGTGTTCAACGCCGGGAACAACGTGGACCTGTGGGTGAGACTCGACAGTGACACGCAACTCACCGTTTCTCTCACGTCCAACTTCGCCGGCGGTACCACGTTTCCGATGTTCGGTTTTTTCTATCAGGTCAACGGGAAGACCGCGGCCTTCGTTGGCGGTGTTCTGTTTGTCGACGACTCCTACGCGACGATTCAGGGGATTGCCACATTCGATAAGGTCGGCAATGTCACCAAGCTCACCGGCGCGTTCATTCAAAGCGAGGTGCTTCGGGCAGGCTGCTTTTCTTCCGGGAAATTCAAGTCGGTCAAAGGTTGAACGGATTATTTTTCATTCTCACGGCGTGATTTCCGCGTTCTCCTTCGCTGTCGAAACCCCCGTCGACGCCTCCACTTCGGCCCTGTGCTATAATCACGGCCGATGCTCGACCCGGAAAAGGCGCGGTGGACGGCGGTCCTGGAACAGGCGGTTAACGATTTCGTCGACACCAATCCTTGCCCCACGGGCACCCGGCGCTACGAGCGCCCATTCTCCGACACTTCACCCGGCTGTGGTTCGAATCGGACAACCACGAGCCCGGCTCTTTTCTGTGGATCTGCGATCAGCTCGAACTGGACGCTTCATGGCTTCGACGCCGGCTGTTAGCGATCACTGAGAGCGGCGCAGTTATTTTTCAAGGCAGACCGGGAAAACCTTTCGCCAGAGAACCTTTTCGCCCGTCCGTTACGCCCGCGGGTGCGTGTTCGCATGCACACTCTTAACCTGCCTTATCGCCACCGCCGTGTAGATTTCGGTGGTCATGATCGAAGCGTGACCGAGAAGCTTTTGAATCACTCGGATATCGGCGCCCCGCTCAAGCATGTGAGTTGCCGCGCTGTGCCGAAACGAGTGCGGGTGTACTCTCTTCTTAAGCCCGGCAAGATCGGCCCACCCGATCGCCAAATTTCGATTTTAAGGCCCTCAAAATCCCCGAAACCGTGGAGTTAAGGGGTA
>JAUYJC010000203.1 GCA_030688735.1 Deltaproteobacteria bacterium | reverse complement strand
ACGGTGGATTGATTGGCCTGCCAGCGGTTAACGGCATATTTTCTCGAAAGCCCCTGGTTGAGCACCAAGTAAGTCGCGGGTGTCGCACCGACATTGAAGTGCTGGTGCAGCCACTGACCTTCGCCGGCGCCGGAAAGATAGAGGCTGCCCTCTTGCCAGTCGCAGCGGATGCGCGGCTCGTTGCCGCGCTGCGTGAGCACAAATCCTTCGCCCTCGGTGATGTAAAGGTGCGCGCCGGGCCCGTGCCGGTGGCCCTTCTTGTAGTGTCCCGATTCGAAGCGCGAGACATGGGACTCCATCATGCCGGCGCCCATCACCATGAATGCGTTGGTGCCGCCGCCGCCGCGGCTCTTCCACTCGTAGAGCGGCAGCTTCTTGATGTCGGGGATGAAATTGGTTTCCCACACCCGGCCGCGGTAGAGCTTCGCTTCGGCGCTGAAATGGTCGGGCTCGCCGCGGTAGCGGTCGGTGAAGTCGTAAGGGTTGTTGAAAATAAAATCCTCGCTGGCCCACTGGCGCAGGAGCCCTGGGAGGTCGGTCACGGAAAACCAGCGCGCGCTACGCGAGAGGCTGGCGTTGAAGAACTGGTGCCATGCGTTGGTCGGCAGCACGAAGTAGCTGCCGGGGCCCCACTCGAAGGTTTGCTTGGCGCCTTTGTCGCGCCACACCGACGTGGAGCCGTGGCCCGAGACGACGTAGATCGCCTCGGTGTACATATGCCGCAGCGGCGCGGTGGAGCCGCCCGGCGGCAGCTCGACGATATGCTCATCGCCCTCGTCGTCGCCGTCGAGATAGCAAAGCGCGCCCTTGACGCCGTCGCCCTGGCGCGGCCAGGGGCCCACTTCCACCGCTTTCATGTCTCTAATGTACACGCCTCCCACGAGAGGGGCGCCCTCGCGTTTGCGCCACTCTTGATACATGTCGACGCGCACGAGCGCGGGCTGCTTGTCGGGGTCGAGTTTGGCTGTTGTGTCGCTCATGTTGACTCCTCTCAACGATTATCTTTCGGCTCTTCCGGGTTTACTGTGCAAGAGTATTCACCGCAGAGACACGGAATTCGCGGAGTTCGGAATATCTTATGATCCAAAACTCTTTACTCTGTGTCCTCGGCGCCTCTGCGGTTAGTTAATCGGGGACACTCGCCTTTTTCTTCGCTTTCGGTCCGAACGGTTCGGGTTGGAAGGGGCCGTCGCGTTCTTGCAAGAAAGCGGCGAGGCCGCCTTTCTTTTTGGCTTCTTCTAACCGTTTGTTGAACTCTTCGCGCTTGGTCAGGCGTGCCATGGCTGCCAATTCGGCGTTTAGCGTCCAGGCTTTGCGCAGGCCCATCATTTCCAATCCCATCGTGGAAATATGCAGGTTGATCTTTACGGTCTCCGGCGGAACGAGCGCGATGCGCTCGACGAATTTAAAGCAGGTTTCCAGCAGGTCATTCTTGGGCACGACTTGATTCACCAGACCAATGCGCAAAGCCTCCTGCGCGTCGACATGATCGCCGGTGAGGGAATAACGAAGCGCGTTCTTGAAGCCGGCCAGGGCGACCCAGATGAAATCCGTGTTGGCGCCATGGCGAACCTGGGGCTGGCCGAAGACCGCGTCGTCCGCGGCAATGGTGATATGGCAGGTGAGGGCGAGCCAGGACGCGGCACCAAGACACCAGCCGCTTACTGCGCCGATGATCGGCTTGGAGTACTGCCAACGATAGAGTTGGCGGCCAAGGATATCCTTGCGGTCTGAATCGCGGAACTTGTTGTAGGTCGCGTTGAGCGAGGTGTCCGCCGGTATGCCGTAGGGCCACGCGGTTTCAGCATCGGCGCCGCTGATATCCTCGCCGGCGGAAAACACCCCGCCCGCACCGGTGATGATGACGGCTCTGATCTCCGCATCGGTTTCGGCTTCCGCTAAGGCGGCGTCGAGTTCGTTCATCAACTCTTCGTTCATCGCATTCAATGCCTGAGGACGATTGAGGGTGATGAGTACCCCCTTGCGCTGCTTCTGGTAAAGGATCGTTTGGTATTCGGACATTGCATCTCCTTGGTTCAAATCGTTCAAAACGTTCAAGTCGTTCAAACCGTCTTTCCGGGGGACGTTTTCAACTTTTTGAACGGCTTGAACGATTTGAACAATCTTACGACTCCGCCTTCCTCCGTGATCGCGGTCCGAACGGCTCCGGTTGGAACGGTCCGTCGCGCATCTGGAGATATTCGCGAATCCCTTGGTTGGCGCGCGCGTCGTCGAGGGGCCTGCGCAGTTCTTCGCGCAACATGACGTGCGCCGGCGCGGACATTTGATTGTCGAACGTCAAAGCGTCGCGCAGCCCCATCATGTCGAGACCCATGGTGGCAATTTGCAAATTGATTTTCACGGTCTCCGGCGGCACATGGGCGATGCGCTCGACGATCTTGAAGCATTCGTCGATGAGTTGATCGCTGGAAACCACTTGGTTCACCAAGCCGATGCGCAGTGCTTCCTTGGCGTCGATATGGTCGCCGGTGAGACCGTAGCGCAGCGCGTTCTTGTAGCCGCCGAGCAGCGTCCACATGAAGCTCGTGTTCGAGCCGTGGCGCACTTCGGGTTGGGCGAAAACGGCATTTTCGGACGCGATGGTGATGTGGGTGAATAGCGAGAGCCAGGAGCCCGCGCCCATGGCCCAGCCGTTGATCGCGCCGATGATCGGTTTGCCGAACTCCCACATGCGGCGAAAATTTCTCGGATCGACGCGCCAGGAATCGATCGCTTCGGCGGCGGTCAAGCCGGTGAGGATGCCATAGGGCCAGTGGATATCGCGGCGCCGTCCCGCGCGATTCCCCTGGTCCATGCCAGCGGAAAAAGCGCGCCCCGCGCCGGTCAGCACCACGGCGCGGATTTCTTTATCTTCCTCGACTTCGTCGAGCGCCTTATGCAGTTCTTTGATCATGCTGCGGCTGATGGCGTTCATCGCCTCCGGCCGATTGAGCGTGATCAAAACGCCGCCGCGCTGTTTCTGGTAAATAATTTCTTTGAAATCGGCCATTCGGCCTCCTTTGTTCAAATAGTTCAAAACGTTCAAGCCGTTTAAACCGTTTTTTCCGGAAACGTTTTGAACATTTTGAAGGGCTTGAACGATTTGAACTATCTTTATGACTTTCCTTATCACCCCGTCTTTTTCCGCGATCGCGGCCCGAAGGGCTCCGGCTGGAACGGACCGTCGCGCAGCTGCAAGTAAGCTTTCGTTCCCTGGGTGGCGCGCGCTTCGTCGAGCGGGCGGCGAAACTCTTCGTTGAGCATCATGTGCGCCGGAATCGACAAGGTTTCATCCAGGCGCAGCGCGTCGCGCAGCCCCATCATTTGTAGCCCCAGGGTCGAGATCGCCAGATTGATTTTTACGGTCTCCGGCGGCACATGGGCGATGCGTTCAACGATCTTGAAACACTCGTCGATCAGTTGATCGCCGGAAACCACTTGGTTCACCAAACCGATGCGCAGCGCCTCCTGGGCGTCGATATGATCGCCGACCAGGCCGTAGCGCAGCGCATTCTTGAAGCCCGCGAGCAGCGTCCACATGAAAGTCGTGTTGGAGCCATGGCGCACTTCGGGCTGGGCGAAGACCGCGTCCTCCGCCGCAATGGTGATATGGGTGTAGAGAGCCAACCAACAACCGCCGCCCATCGCCCAGCC
>JAUYJC010000187.1 GCA_030688735.1 Deltaproteobacteria bacterium | reverse complement strand
CAAAAGCAGTGTACGCAGTCCAAGAGTGGACGGAGGACTTTGGTCGTGGGACTGCGCCACGATCTGGTGGAGCAGCGGCGCAAAGAAATGAGGGAGGCCGGGTTCTCAAAGAGCATGCATCCAAGAAACGGCATCGAAGGGACTCACAGCGAACTGGTGCGCGGGCACGCGATGAGACGGACGAAATATCGGGGGCTGAACCGGGTCGGACTATCGCATTATTTCATGGGCGCCGCCTGCAATGTGAAACGATATCTAAATCTGCTCGCCTTCCAGATGAGAACGCCAGCTCTGAGCCCCGCATGAGGGCTCAGGGTGGTTCATTTTTCTGGTTGTGGCCTCAAAGTGGCTGAAAATTTACCTGCCGCAAAACTATTTTGGTATCGGCAGCGTTTAATTGCGCCGAGCGCAAATCTTGAACGGGGGTTTTTCAGCAGAATCGATTGTTATGTCGGACCCCGGTCCCCCGGTGTATCCCCGGCAATAGCGGGGCGAGCAGTCGCGGCTGGGCGGCGAACAGAAGGTGCAGCGGAATCGGCAACGACAGCACCCATTGGCGCACCGGGGCCGGGGAATGACGTGATCGACCAAGTGGGCGGCGGTCTCCGCCATGACTTCTCGGCTAGTTCCCATTTCGCTCTGCAATCTCACGGCGCTTTTAATAGGCTCTCGAGTAGTCATTTGCGTTGTACTTAACAACTGATTTAATCTATAGTCCTATGGAATTACTGCCAAGGTAGGCACGAGTGGTTTCATTCATCGAAGCTCAAGGCGTTACTCTGGTTTTCAAGCCTAAAAACAGAGAGCACGTCACCGCCCTCAAAGAGTTTAGCCTCGATGTGACCAAAGGGGAATTTGTCAGCATTGTTGGTCCTTCAGGTTGCGGGAAGAGCACCTTTCTCAACGTCCTCCTAGGCCTCATCAAACCCGACACCGGAGATCTGACATTCAAAGGACATCCCATCACCGGCCCAAGCCAGGAACGGGCGATGGTTTTTCAAGAGTTTGGCTTGCTTCCATGGAGAACGGCAGCGGCAAACATCGAACTGGGCTTGGAACTCAAAGGTATTCCCGCGGCAGAGAGAACGGAGCGTTCTAAGGAACTCGTCAAGCTCGTTGGTCTGGTGGGGTTCGAGAGCCACTATCCTCACGAGCTATCCGGTGGGATGAAACAGCGCGTCGGTTTGGCACGAGCACTTGCGACGGAACCCGAGGTCTTATTAATGGATGAACCGTTCGCCGCTCTGGACGCCCAAACGCGGGACATCATGCAATCAGAATTGCTCGGAATCTGGGAGCGCACGCACAAGACAGTTCTCTTCGTGACCCACAGCATCGAAGAGGCGGCTTATCTTTCGGATCGCGTGATCGTGATGACTGCGCGGCCCGGGCGAACCAAGGAAATCCTGCCGATCCAGCTCCCCCGTCCGCGGGATTACGAGATGAGACTCACGCCAGAGTTCAACGACATCAAAGCCCAGATCTGGAACACTCTAAAAGACGAGTTGAAAACGAGTTCAAGAGATGGCGTTTAAGAACTGGTTGCAAGAATATCAGAGACCGCTCTTAGGCTTCGCTTCAGTCGCGGCGGTTATACTTTTTTGGGAAATTACGCTGACATTCTTGATTCCGCTCAATCCGTTTTTCTTCACAAAGCCTTCACTCATAGCCGTCGCGTTCAAAGAGCAGGTTATTGACGGAGCGCTTTGGGGCGACCTCGCAGTCAGCAGCCGGGCGTTCCTCTGGGGTTGGAGTTTCGCGGTAATTCTGGGAATTCCCATCGGGGCATTGATGGGTTGGCGGCGCAGGGCCGAGTATACACTTGACCCTTTCCTGACCGCTCTCTATGCCAGTCCGCTGGTGGCGCTCGCGCCGTTGATTATTGTCGTCTTCGGCGTCGGACTCTTTGCAAAAACCGTCCTTGTTTTTGTACTGTCGATCTTTCCGTTTATCTTCAACACCTTTGCCGGCGTGAAATCCACCGACCGGGTCCTCATCAACGTCGTCCGCTCCTTTGGCGGCAAAGAAAAAGATCTCTATTTCAAAGTCATTTTCCCCAGCACCTTGCCCTACATCGTTGCCGGCGCGAGAATCGCCATCGGTCGCGGTCTCGTGGGTATCATCGTCGGAGAATTCTACGCTGCTTCAGAAGGCATCGGCTTTGCCATATCGCGCTTCGGCGACACCTATCGTTTACCGGAAATGTTTGCCGGAATCTTTGTGCTCATGATTGCCGCCGTAGTCCTGACCGAAGGGATGAGGAAGTTTGAGGCCGTCATCGCGCCGTGGCGGAAAACGGGAGAAACCTAGTGAAGCGCCTGGTTAGTTTTTATCTCGAAAGAGAACACTACCTGCTGGGATCAGGCTTTATCTTCCTTCTTGTCCTAGCCTGGGAAACAGTTCCCCATGTCTTCACCCTTCCCCGCGGATTATCACTTTTCTTCACCACTCCAACTCAGGTTGCAAGCGCGTTCGTTGAGCTTATCGCGAAGAATCAGATCCAGCATCATTTCTACGTAAGCTCTGTGGAATTTTTACTCGGTCTGGGCCTAGCGATTATTGTTGGACTACCACTGGGACTCATGACCGGCCGATGGAGAGCGGTCGATGACATGGTGGATCCCTTCATCACTGCGTTGAACGCTACTCCCCGGTTGATTTTTCTTCCTCTCTTCATGATCTGGTTCGGCATCGGCATGTGGTCCAAGGTCATGATCGTTTTTATCGGCGCCCTCTTTCCCCTGCTCATCAACACCTACGAAGGTGTGAAAAACGTCGATCGCGTGCTCGTCGACGTGGTGCGCTCATTTGGCGCGCGTGAGTGGCATATCATGAAAATGGTCGTGCTGCCCAACTCGGTCCCTTACATCGTCGTTGGCCTGCGCCTCGCGATCGGGCGAGCCATTCTCGGCGTCGTCGTGGGCGAGTTCTTCGGCGCCAGCGAGGGGCTGGGATTTATGATTGCGTCGGCGGCAACCAATTACAAAGTGGACGTCGTTTTCGTCGGCGTCGCCATTTTCATGGCTCTTTCGCTCATCCTTACCTTGTCGGTCAAAAAAATCGAGACCAACCTCAATCGCTGGCGCCCTGAGGAGATAAAAACCTTTTAAATCGACGAACCCGACTCGTCTTATTTCGATGGCTTTCTTCCCATCTCTTTCAAAACCTCGTTGAGTAGATCCCTGGCCACGAACTGTTCGAGATCCGGAAGTGGTTTTCCCTTCGGCCAGCCCAGCTCCGGCGTTGTGCGCGACTCGAACAGCGCTTTAATGAGGTCGCGTGGAAGATCGGGCGAGTATGCATTCGCAACTTGTTTGTAGATACCTTCGACGACTGCCGGGTCATCAATCTCAAAGTATTTCTGGATGACTTCCATGGTCCCTTTCTTGTTGGTGCGAACATAGTCGTCCGCTTTGGCCATTGCCCGGATGAACCGTTTCATCATATCGCGCTTGTCGCGGACGTTGTCCTTATGCGTTAGCATACTCCCTCCTAGCCTAGGGATGTAATCACCGGTCTTAAAGAGAATTTTCATGCCCTCTTTCTCAGCTCTTGCCGCATGAGGAAAAGTGACGGCCCCTCCTTGGATGGAACCATTGAGCAGTGCGGCGATGCGGTCTGGTTCGCCTGTAAAAGCTATGACCTTATAGTCTCTTCCCGGCTGCATCTTGAAATGTTGGGCTAAGGTCACGACGAGTTCCTCGTAGTCAGCAGAACCGGGTCGGCCCAAGCCGAGAGTCTTTCCGCGCAAATCTTCGACCCTCTTGATGTCGGGCGTGGTGGTCAGAGTCCACTGGGAAATCAGCGATTGCCCAACTATGAATACAAGCGGTGCCCCTATAAGCATCGCCTGTGAGCCCCCCCCAGGGATCGGCACGAAATCGATTTCCTTGGCAATGGCCGCCCGAACCAGTACACCGCCGGTGGCAGCGACGAAAACCGCGTCCAAGCCTTCCTGTTTCAATATGCCCTTGTCCATGGCGACATAGGACGGAATGTGAAAACCGCTGCCGCCGGTGGTGCGACCGATTTTGATCGGCTGCGCAAAGGTCTGGTTGGGGGCCACGAACATCGCCACCGCAGCCAAAAGCACGACGACCAGGCTACGGCAAGTGGATGAACTCCGAATTGCGTTACGCGTTTCCATGAGCGTTCCCCTTTCTCATCAGTGACTCTTGGGTTCTGTCGCTAAGATAGTCCGGCCGGCGGTGCCAATGCAAGGCATATTTGTTGATTTGACAGCGCCGCGGCGGCAACCTAAGGTGAGCTTTGGGCTAATCCCAGGAGGAACCATTATGAACATTCTCATCACCGGCGCCGGCCTCATCGGCGCCCACACGGCAAGACAGGCGGTGGACGGAGGCAATAAAGTCGTGCTTTTCGATCTCGCCCCCAACCGGGAGTATATCGAGAAAGTCGTCGGCAAGGGCCGTGCCGACGTGGTCGCGGCAGACATGCGCGACTTGCCGGCGTTGATCAGCGCGCTGGATCGTTTCCAGGTCGATACCCTCGTTCACACCGCCGGCCTCATCGGCAAGCGCGTCGCGGAGAATTCCTACACGGGTGCGACCAATAATATTTTGGGCACGATCAACGCCCTGGAAGCCGCCCGGCTGCGCAAGCTCCGCCGCGTCGTCTATGTCAGCACCTTCGGTGTCTATGACCGGGCCAAAATCAGCGGCAGCGTCGTCCGCGAAGGCGACGCGGTCGGCGGCCACAACCTTTACACCGTAACCAAGCTTTGCTCCGAACATCTGGTCCATTCCTATACCGAACAATACGGTCTCGACACGATCATCATCCGCCCAGCAGGCGTGTTCGGCCGCGGCCACTACGTCGGCGGCTCCACCGTCGGCATGATCATGCGCGACCTCGCGCTGGCCGCCGTCAAGGGCGACCCCTTCACCATCGACGCTAAGCTCTATGCGTCCAATGAAGTCGTCTACGCCAAGGACGTCGCCTCGGCGATTAATCTCGCCTGCCAGGCGAAGAATCCAAAACAGCGAACCTACAACGCCGGCAGCGGCGTCGTCACCGGTCCGGAAGACCTGGCGCGAATCGTGAAGGAATTAGCGCCTAACATGGACGTGAAAGTCACCGGCTCCGCCGGTGGAGACACGGGCAAGAATGCGCCCCTCGACCTCAGCGTTTCCAAAGCGGAGCTTGGTTATGCGCCCAAGTATCCGCTCAAAGAAGCGCTGCGGGATTACATGGACGAACTGTGGGCAGACAGTACGCGCGGGTAAATAGCGATTATCCCGGATTCCGCAGTGGGAAAGTGACGCTGTGAGCGAGGGGCAAACCTTGCGCAACGAAGACAATGCTTTTCTACCCCTGAGCTAAGGACAGATCTCGCTGCTGTGCGAATTTAGTCGGAGTCATAAGGCGTTGTGCCAAGCGGCAGAAAAGACTTTGAAACAGCACCCCTGGGTGTCTTCGCCGCTCCAGGTTCGCCCCTCGCTCATGTTCAACTGCGGAATTCGGGATTATTAAATCTTGACGAGCCATTATCAGCTCGCGAATCAGGCTGGTCAGAAAGGTCCAGTTACGAGGCGCGCGATGATCGATGAGCGGAGGCGTACACAGACAGTACGTTGGAGCGAGGCGGTCGAGCGCAACGAAGTAGATGGGCCTTTATCACCAGCCTGTCAATCCCCCAGCCGGTAGCGGATCATGTAATAGAGCGCCGCGAAGCCGTCTTTCCAGGTAATTTTCTTTCCTTCTTCGTAAGTCCGCCCGTGATAGGAGATCGGCACCTCGTAGAAGCGGCAGCCCTTCTTGGCCAACTTCATGGTGATCTCCGGCTCGAAGCCGAAGCGCTGGGATTTGAGCTCGATGCCTTTCAGCACTTCTGCGCGGAAGACTTTGTAGCCCACCTCCATGTCCGAGAGATTTAAGTTGGTCAGCATGTTCGAAATCATCGTGAGAAGTTGATTGCCCATCGAGTGCCAGAAAAACAGTACCCGGTGCGCGCCGCCGCCGGCGAAGCGCGTGCCGTAGACGGCGTCGGCGAGGCCGGCTTGTATCGGCTCCAACAATCGCGGGTAATCCGTTGGATCGTATTCCAGGTCGGCGTCTTGGACGATCATCACATCGCCGGTGGCATGACTCAGCGCGGTCTTGAGCGCCGCGCTTTTGCCCTGATTCACGGGATGTAAGAAGACATGGACCTTGTTCAGCGAATCGTTCGCGCGAGCGCTGTCTTCTTCCAAGCGCTTGAGAATTTCCCGGCTTCGGTCGGTGGAACCATCGTCTACCACGATGATTTCCTTGGCTAGCGGGACGGCACGGACTCGGCGCACGACTTCTTCGAGCGTCCGCGCTTCGTTATAGACCGGGATCAGGACGGACAGAATCACTGTTCGAATTCGCGCTTCTTGAGCTCGCGCACGAAGGCCGAGAGCTTGGGGTCGGCGTTGACCGCGTCGTTGATTTTAGCTTGAAAATCGGCTGCCGCCTTTTCCAGCGGGCTGGTATCCACCCGCAGTCCGATCCACTGATTAAGGCGCAAGAGCAGCGCCAGAGTTCCTCTGGGGTTCGGTGAAACCGACAGATAATGAGGCAAGGAGGCCCACAGGCTCAAATGGGAAACATTGGCTACGCGGCAGGCATCGGCCAGCACGCCGACGATGCCCGTCGGCCCTTGGTAGCGCGAAGGGACGAGATCGAGTTGCTCGACCAGCTTGGGATCCGTGGAAAAACCCGTCAAGGGAACCGGCCGGGTGTAGAGCACTTCGTCGAGATAAGCGCCCAGGGTGACGATCATCTCGACCTGGCACTCCCGCGTGAACCGCAACAGGGTCTCGGTAAAAGTTCGCCAGCGTAGATGCGGCTCGGCGCCGATGCCGAGGATAAAATCCCTTTCGACGCCCATCCCCGAGCCGACATAAAAATCATACGAAGGCCAATGGATTTCTCTGATCTTGCTCTCGTTCAAACGAACCACCGGCCGCTGCGTGTAGAAATCATAAAACTCTTCGGGATCGATGCTGGCAAATTTCTTTGCCAGCAACTGATCGGCGAGATAACGCACCGCGGTGGTCGCCGATGCCCCGGCATCGCTCCAGCCGGCAAACGCAAGCAGCAACACGGGGGTTCTCAAGGACGGCCGGCTATCGAAAGCCAGAGGATCCGTAGTCATGGTAAATCTAATCTACCACAACCATACCCGCCGGCTCCAGTCCCTAGCGCCCGTGTCGATTCGCAGATTACGCGCAGCGCCTTCATTAAACGACTTGAACGGTTTGAACGCTGTGAATCGTTTAAACGGCTTGAACCGGGTATCCAATCATCTCTTTCAAGTCCGCGACCTCCTTTGCTATAGTGCATTCACACCATGAACGAACGGAAGCAACAACTACCGCCAGTTTTTCAGAAAAACGAGATCCTGTTCGGCCATGACAGCACGCCCGCGCTAATTGCTTTTGAGATCGAGGGCGCGAATCAGGTAAAAATATTCTCCCGCGACGACAAGCAAATCCTCACGGCAAGCGCGCCGTTTGAGCCGCTCCTCCTGCTCGACGGCGAAGCCGATCTTAAAGGCTGGAAAGGTGAAGCCAAGATCGAAACGCTAAGCGGCGACGGTGCTTTCAATCGGCTGGCGCTTTTCCCCGATCTCAAGCAACTTGACGACGCGCGGTCCCATCTCCAGAAGCAAACCGGCAAAAGTCCCTCGGCGTCCGACGCGCCCTACTGGTACTTCAGCGACCCGCTGCACCAATATCTCCTGCTCTCGGGTAAGACCCATTTCATCGGCATGACCTTCAGCGATTTGAAGCGCATGCAGCTCGACATCGAAACCTACTGCCAGGCGGGTTTTGAGTTTCCCAACGCGGCGCGGGAGTCCGACCGGATCACCGCCATTGCGCTCTCGGACTCCACCGGCTGGGAACGGCTGATTTCCGGCAAGGAATACGGCGAAGCGGAAATGCTCGGCGAGATGGTCAAGGAAATCCGCCAACGCGACCCCGACGTCATCGAAGGCCACAACCTGTTCCGCTTCGACCTGGAATACATCGACGCGCGGGTGAAACGACATAAAGTGAACCTCGGCGTCGGGCGCGACGGCTCGCCGCTTACGGGCCACGCCTCGCGCATGCAGATCGCCGAGCGCAGTATCACCTACCGGAAATATGAAATCTTTGGCCGCCATATCATCGACACCTGGATCTTGGCCCAGCACTACGACGTGGCCACCCGCGAGCTGGAAAGCTTCGGCCTGAAGGATATCGCGCGCCACTTCGGCATCGCCGGCGCTGACCGAACCTACGTGCCGGGGAATAGGACCAGCTGGTACTTCGACCACGACCCGGACACCTTGTTCCGCTACGCGCTGGACGACGTGCGCGAGACCCGCGCGATCTCCGACCTGCTCTCGCCGAGTTACTTCGTCGAGGCGCAGATTTTTCCTTACAGCTACCAAAACGTCCCGCTGCGCGGCAACGCGACCAAAATCGACGCGCTTTTTCTCCGCGAGTACCTGCACCAGCGCCGCGCGGTGCCGCGCGCCGACGAAGGCCGCGAGGTCGCCGGCGGATTTACCGATATGGAGCACCAGGGAACGGCGCGCCATGTTCTACACTGCGACGTGACCTCGCTCTATCCCTCGATCATGCTGGTTTACAATTATCTGCCCAAAAAAGACGACCTCGGCGTTTTCACGGGGCTGCTGCGCGATCTGCGCGCTTTTCGCGTCAAAGCCAAGGAACTGGGGCGGGACGCTCGCGACGACGAAAGCAAGATTTATTTCAACGCGCTGCAGTCGACGTTTAAAATCCTGATCAACTCCTTTTACGGCTACCTCGGTTTTCAGATGGGCCATTTCAACGACTTCGAGGCGGCGAATCGGGTGACGGCCAAAGGCCGAGAGCTGATTCAGTCCGCGGTCGCCTGGCTCAAACAGAAAGGCGCCAAGATCATCGAAGTCGATACCGACGGCATTTACTTTGTGCCGCCGGAAGGCATCCGAACGCCGAAAGACGAAGAAGATTTGATCGCGAAATTAGGCGAGATTCTGCCCAAAGGCATCGAGCTCGAGCTCGACGGCCGTTACCCGGCGATGTTCAGCTATAAAATGAAGAACTACGCGCTGCTCGACGAGCAGGGCCGCCTGCGCATCAAAGGCTCGGGGCTGCGCTCCCGCGGCTTGGAATTGTTCCAGCGCGAGTGGCTGGAAGAGATGCTGGCGTTGCTGCTCAAGGATGAGAGAGAGAAGATTGCCGAGCTGTATCGGCGCTACCTTGACGATCTGGAGAACCACCGCAGAGACATTTCCTGGATCGCCAAGACCGAAACGCTGCAAGACTCCCTGGACAACTATCAGGCCAAAGTGAAAGCCAAAAAACGCAACGCCGCAGCGCCCTATGAATTGGCATTGAAAGCCGAGCGGCCCTACCAGCCCGGCGATCAGATCTCCTACTATGTCACCGGCACCAAGGCGAAAGTTAAGATCAGCGGGAACTGCAAGCTCGCCTCGCAGTGGGACGCGAACAATCCCGACGAGAACGTCGAGCACTATAAGGCGAAGCTGGATGAGCTGTACGAGAAGTTTCGCCCTTTCATTGAAGACGATAAGCAGGGCAAGCTCAGTGCTGAGTCCTGAGTAATGAGTCATGAGTCGGAACAATCCGGGACCTCTTCACTCAGCACTCAGGACTTTACAGGAGACGTCATGAGCGACAAGGTAGCGTTAATCACCGGCGGCGCCCGCGGCATCGGCAAGGCCGTCGCCCTGGACTTGGCCAAGCAAGGTTGGTCGGTGGCGATCTGTTATAGAAGCAGCGCGGCGGAAGCCGCGCAGGTCATCGATGGCGTGAAGCAAAGCGGCGGGCGGGGCCTGGCCATCCAATGCGACGTCTCCGATCCCGCCGCCGCCGCCGTCCTGGTGCGGCAAGTGAACGAGGCATGGGGCCGTATCGACGCCCTGATCAACGGCGCCGGTCCTTACCACCGCGTTCCCCTTCTAAAAGAAACCAACGAAGGTTGGCACTCGATGTTCGACAACAACCTTCACCCGGTTTTTTATTTAACTCAGGCGGTCATTGCGGGGATGCGGGAACGCAAGTGGGGCCGTATCGTCTGCTTCAGCATGGCCAACGCCGAACAACTCATCGCGCAGCCGCAGTTGACCGCCCATTACATCAGCAAGGTGGGACTGCTCGCCCTGGCCCGTTCCTATGCGCGACTGATCGCCGCCGACGGCATCACGATGAATTGCATTTCCCCCGGATTCATCGATTCGGGCAGCGCCCCCAAAGAAGAACTGGAGCGGATGGTGAAGCTGATCCCGGCGGGATACGCCGGCAGCGTGGACGACGCGTCGGCAGCCGTGCGCTTTTTGTTATCCGACGAAGCCCGCTACATCAACGGCGCCAATATCCAACTGAGCGGAGCCTGGGGGGTTTAGGAAACTAAGGGACGATTTTTGAGTTTGCGCGTGGCTCCGCCAATAGTATAATAGACACACGCTATGGGCACGGGAACAAACCATGACCGGGCGTTGGAGTTGATTCAACGCGCAATGAATTTCCAGATGGCGGGCGATCTGGACGAATCCATTCGCCTCTACCGGGAATCCATCGCCGTTTGCCCCACCGCCGACGCCCACACCTATCTCGGTTGGGCCTACAGCTTTCAAGGCCGAATCGACAAGGCCATCGCCGAATGCGAGATCGCCATCAAGCTCGACCCGGAATTCGGCAATCCCTACAACGACATCGGCGTCTATTTAATGCAGCAGGAGAAATTCGACGAGGCGATCCCGTGGCTGGAACGGGCGAAAACGGCGAAGCGTTACGAGCCGCGCCATTTTCCTTATCTGAATTTGGGCCGCGTCTATGCCGCCAAGGGGATGATGATCAAAGCCTTGGAAGAATTCCGCGAGGCACTGCGGTTGCACCCCGACGACTCGGATCTCGCCGAGTTCGTCGAACAATTCGAATTTAAATTACAGTAATCTCCCGCTGTCCGCCGCGCGCTCACGAAGCCGAAGTTTAGGCGCGCAGCTCGCGCAAGGCCGCGGCGAAAATCTCCACTGCACGGTCGGATTCCCGACGCGTTACGATCAACGGCGGGCAGAAGCGCAGCGTGCTCTCGCCGCAGCCCAAGAGCAAAAGACCCTTCTCAAAACATTTCCGCATCACTTGATCGCGCAGCTTTGCGTCGGGCGTCAGCTTCTCGTCGGGCCGCGCGAATTCCACGCCGATCATCAGCCCGAGGCCGCGCACATCGCCGATGGATGAATGGCCGGCTTTGAGCTGTTTGAGTTTTTCCATTAGATAGCTCCCGACCTCGGCGGCGTTTTCGATCAAGCCGTCTTCGATCAGCGCGATGGTGGCCAGCGCCGCCGCGCAAGCCACGGGGTTGCCGCCGAAGGTGGAGCCGTGGGTGCCCCGCGTCCAGGTGCTGACTTCCTCCCGCGCGATCATCGCGCCCAGCGGCATGCCGCTGGCGATGCCCTTGGCGGCGCAGAGAATATCGGGCTCGACGCCCCAATGCTCGCAGGCGAACATCTTGCCCGTGCGCCCGAACCCCGATTGAATTTCGTCGACCACCAGGAGAATCCCGTGGCGCCGGCAGAGATCTTGCAGCATCGGCAGGTACTCCGGCGGCGGCACGACGTAGCCGCCTTCACCTTGAATCGGCTCGACGAAGAGCGCGGCAACCTCCGAAGGAGCTACGTCATGGCGGAAGAGGGTTTTTTCCAACGCGGCCACGCATTCGATTGCGCAGGAACCGTAAGTCAAATGATACGGACAGCGCCGGCAGAATCCGTAGGGTACGTGATGGACTCCCGGAATCAGCGGACCAAAGTGCGCCCGGTGCGACGAGCGGCTCGCAGTCAACGACAGCGCACCCAGCGAACGGCCGTGGAACGCGCCGTGAAACGCGATAATATGGTGGCGCTTGGTGTGATAGCGCGCGAGCTTGATCGCCGCCTCTATCGTCTCGGTGCCGGAGTTAGTAAAGAAGACTTGCTTAGTTCCTTTGCCCGGCGCGATCTCGCTCAACTTCGCCGCCAGCTCCGCCATCGGCCCGTAATAAAAATCGCTGCCGCAGATGTGGAGGAATTTGCGTGCCTGCTCCTCGATGGCCTTGACGACTTTGGGGTGGGAATGTCCGGTGCTCGCGACCGCTATGCCGGCCATGAAATCGAGAAATAGGTTGCCGTCGACATCCTCGACGACGCAGCCGCGCGCTTGTTTCACCACCAAAGGATAAACCCGCCCATAAGCCTGTGAGGTATAGCGGCCGTCCCGCTTGACCATCGCTTTCGCTTTGGGTCCGGGCGGCTTAACCTTGATGTGGGGTGCTTTCATGAAATTCTCCGGTTTCGGGTTTCGAGTTTAGAGTTTCGGGTTATTCGGATTTCTTCAACTCGAAACCCGGAACGCGAAACTCGAAACTATTCGGCGTTATCGATCTGCGCCTTCTGTAGCTTGCCGGAATAGTCGACGTAAATCGCCTTCCACTCGCTGAAGATGTCGTAAACCGTAGTGCCGGCCTCGCGGTGGCCGTTGCCGGTATCTTTGACGCCGCCGAAGGGTAGATGCACTTCGGCGCCGATGGTCGGGCCGTTGACATAGGTGATGCCCGCTTCGATATCCCGCATGGCGCGAAAGGCGCGGCCAACGTCCTGCGTATAAATCGAACTCGACAAACCGTAGGGCGTGCCGTTGAGGACTTCGATAGCTTCTTCGAAGCTCTTGATTTCGATAATCGACAGTACCGGGCCGAAAATCTCTTCCTGCGCGATGCGCATGGACGGCGCCACGTTGTCAAAGATCGTCGGCCGGAAGAAGTAACCGTCGGCGCATTTTCCCTCTTCATAGCTCGACCCGCCGATGACCAACCGTGCCCCTTCCTGCTTGCCGATGCCGACATACCGCTGCACTTTTTCCCGCGCCGCGTGATTGATGAGCGGTCCCATCTCCACGCTCTCGTCCAGGCCGTTGCCGATCTTGATCTTCTCGGCGCGCGCGACGAGCATGTCCGTGAGTTTGTTCTTCACCTCGCGGTGAACGATGAGCCGGCTGGTCGCCGTACAGCGCTGACCGGTCGTGCCGAAGGCGCCCCACAACGCGCCTTCCAACGCCAGTTCAAGATCGGCATCCTCCATCACGATCTGGGCATTCTTGCCGCCAAGCTCCAACGACACTCGTTTCAGATTTTGGCCGCACACCGAAGCGATCTCCCGCCCGACGGCAGCGGAGCCGGTAAAGGAAACCAGCTTGACCTCCGGGTGGCGCACCAGCGCCGCTCCTACTTCTTCGCCGCGGCCGTGCACCAGGTTGACAACGCCCGGCGGCACGCCGGCTTCTTCAAGAAGCTCGACGAATTTTACTGCCGTGTGCGGAGTGTCTTCCGCTGGTTTCAATATGACCGTGTTGCCGCAGATCAGCGCGGGAAACAGCTTCCAGGTCGGAATCGCCAGGGGAAAATTCCACGGCGTGATCAGCGCGCAAACGCCGATGGGCGCGCGCACCGACATGGCGAACTTGTCGGGCAGCTCCGACGGCGTGGTCTCGCCAAACAGCCGCCGGCCTTCGCCCGCGACGTAGAACGCGCAATCGATGCCCTCTTGAACGTCGCCGCGGGTTTCCTTGAGGATCTTGCCCATCTCCCGCGTCTCAATGCGCGCGAGCTCTTCCTTGTGTTTTTTCAGCAGCTCGCCAACGCGATAAAGGATCTCGCCACGCTTAGGCGCCGGCACGAGCCGCCAACTATGAAACGCCTGCTTCGCCGCGCCCACGGCTCTATCGACATCGTCGGGACCGCCTGCCGGGAAAAGACCGATCAAGTCGTTCCGATCAGCGGGATTTCGGTTCTCAAATGTTCTCCCCGAAAGCGCGCCAAGCCAGTGACCGTCAATGTAATTTTGCAAGTGGTCCGACATAACCGAATCTCGTAATCTTTCCCCGGACAGATCTTTGTCCACCCTGCCCTCCGCCCAAGCGTCCCGGACTCCTAGTATTTTAGTGACCCGCCGCCGCGAAGACAATCTCCCTTTTCACACTGCCGGTCCGCGCCCCGCCTGCGCGCTAAATTCCCGTTGATTTTTGGCATTCAATCAGATAGCCTCTGGCAACTCAACGCGGCAGGAAACACCGCGCAAAAACGACTGCAAAACAATCGCACAATCGGAGGCCTGAAACCATGTTAAAAACTCTATCGACTTTGCTGACCATCGCCCTGCTGCTACCTTCGTCCGCCTCGGCGGCAGCCGCAGATGACTTTTTCAAAGGGAAAACCATCCGCGTTGTGGTGGGCTTTTCCGCCGGAGGCGGGTTCGACACCTATGCCCGCGCCATCGCGCGCCACATGAGCCGCCATATCCCCGGACAACCGCCGATCATCGTGGAAAACATGACCGGGGCCGGCAGCTTAATCTCGGCCAATCATATGTTCAAAGTCGCCAAGCCTGACGGTCTGACCATCGGCCACTTCATCGGCGGGCTGTTTCTCGGGCAGGTGCTCGGACAGCCGGGCGTTGAATTCGATGGGCGCAAATTCGAATTCATCGGCGCCCCTATCACGGACCACGTGGTCTGCGCCCTGACCAAGGCCAGCGGCATCACCAGCGTCGAAAAATGGATGGCATCCAAGACGCCGGTAAAGATGGGCGGCATCGCCCCCGGAACCTCGACGCCGGACAACGCCACGCGAATTCTCAAAGCGGCCTTGGGCCTGCCCATCCAATTGGTCACCGGCTACAAAGGGACAGCCGATGTGCGTCTGGCCGCAGAGAGCGGCGAGGTGGCCGGCGGTTGTTGGGGTTGGGATTCTGTCAAAACAACCTGGCGCAAGGCAATCGAATCCGGTGACGCGGTCGTCGTCCTCCAAGCCAATCGCAAAAACCATCCCGAACTGCCGCAGATTCCGCAGGCGATAAAACTGGCGAAAACCGAGGACGCGCGCCGGATAATCGACGTGGGCATCCACGCGGACAGCGATATCGTACGCACCTATACTTTGCCTCCGGGAACACCCAGGGACCGCGTGCAGACCTTGCGTAAGGCGTTCGACGACACCCTAAAGGACGCCGAGTTTCTCGCCGACGCGAAAAAATCGAACTTGAGCGTCGTTCCGGTTTCGGTGGAAGAAATCGAGCGCGATATCAACGCGCTCTTCAAGCTCGATCCGGGGCTGGTGGCCAAGCTGAAAGATCTGCTTTACAACTAAGAGCCAGGCCAAAGTTACCTGAGCGAAAGCGAACCGGCAGTCCGCCTTCACGGGAGCAGCGATACATGGAAATGTTCTCCGCCTTGATCTCCGGCCTGATGCAGGTCTTCAACTGGTCGACCTTCAGCCTGATGATGGTCGGCATCGCGGTCGGCTTCGTCGTCGGCATCTTGCCGGGTCTTGGGGGACCGACGGCCATGGCGCTCATGCTGCCGTTTATTTTCAAGATGTCCGCGGTCGAAGCTTTCGCGTTTCTTCTCGGCATGACGGCCGTTACGGCCACGACAGGCGACATCACCTCGGTGCTATTCGGAGTTCCGGGAGAGCCTACCACCGCTTCGACCATCGTCGACGGTCACGCGATGGCGCGCAATGGCGAGGCCGGCAGGGCGCTCGGAGCGGTGCTGATGAGTTCCCTGGTCGGCGCGCTCTTTGCCGGAGTCGCCCTGGCGATTGCGGTTCCCATCGTCCGGCCGATAGTGCTTTCCTTCGGATCGCCCGAATTTTTCATGCTCTCGCTTCTGGGCATTACCTTCGTTGCATCTCTCAGCGGTGAGGACCAACTCAAGGGAATCATTTCCGGCGGCATCGGCTTGATGCTCGCCACCATCGGGCTCGATCCTATATCCGGCATCCAGCGCTATACTTTCGGTCAATTGTTTCTCTGGGACGGCATCGGACTGGTTCCAATCACGATCGGATTCTATGCCATTCCTGAGACCATCGAACTAGCGGTGTTAGGAACCAGCATCTCGACGCAAAAGGTGGAAAAGCTCGGCGGCGTCATGGAGGGCGTCAAGGACACGTTTCGCCACTGGTGGCTGGTAATTCGCTGCAGCGCGCTGGGCACATTCACGGCGATCATTCCCGGCATGGGCGCGGCAACGACTCAATGGCTCGCCTACGCCCACGCGGTACAAAGCTCGCCGAATAAAGAACGCTTTGGGAAAGGGGACGTTCGCGGAGTGCTGGGGCCCGGCGCCGCGAACAATTCGACGCTCGGCGGCAGCTTGATCACGACCATCGCCTTCGGCGTGCCGGCGAGCGTAGTCATGGCCATTCTTCTGGGCGCATTCATCATCCAGGGTATCGTGCCCGGCCCCGACATGCTGCTCCCTCCGCCCAAAGGCAAGCTCGATCTCACGTTTTCATTCGTCTGGGTCATTATCATCTCCAACATTATCACCGTGGCCATCTGTTTTCTCTTTTTAAAACAGCTCGCCAGAGTCACTCAGGTGCGCGGCGCCATCATCATTCCGATTATTCTAGTGTTGGTCTATCTCGGCGCCTTTGCGGAAAAGAACGCCTTCCAAGACATGCTGGTTGTGCTTTTCTTCGGCGGCCTGGGCTGGGTCATGGAAAAGATGGAGTGGCCGCGGCCGCCGGTCTTGCTGGGTCTCGTTCTCGGCCCGCTGGCCGAGAACAGGCTTTTCCTATCAACCGACAATTATGGAAGCGCCTGGCTTGGGCGTCCCGGCGTGCTGATCATTTTTGCCGTCACGCTGATCGGCATCGTCTATCCGATCATCAAAAATAAACGGGAAGAGCGGAAGAAATTGGCTTCTGAAACTCAGGCTCAGGCCGACATCGAGAGGCCTCGACACGAGGGTGCGCGCTTCGGTTCAGCAGCGGTCTTCACGACAGTGGTCGCCACCCTTCTTGCCTTGGCGCTCTTCCAGAGCCGAAACTTTGGTTTTCGCGCCGGACTATTCCCCTGGGCCATCGGCATTCCGACTCTGTTCTTGGCGCTCGTACAGCTTGGCAAGGACACCCTGGGGCGCGAAAAACCCAAAGGCGCCCTCGCCGCCTGGGAAGTCGCAGTTACGGTTCCACCCGAAGTCGCCAGGCAGCGGACCGTCTCGATTATCCTTTGGACCATTGGTTTTTTTATCGCCATTTGGCTCCTGGGCTTTACCTACTCGATACCGGTGACGATGCTTCTCTATCTCAAGTTGGCGGGCAAAGAAAAATGGCCGATGACGATCGCGGTAACTTTCTTTACCTGGGTCTTTGTCTACGGATTATTTGAACGGGCTCTGAGCATCCCGTTCCCTGAGGGGCTGCTGGTAAGCCTGATCAAAGGTCCTAGCTGATTTTCCTGAGCGCACGCCAGACTCTCTCCGGCGTGAGTGGCAAATCGTCCATTCAAATCCCCGTTGCCTGGCAATCCGCATTGCCGATTGCCGGCGCTACGGGCAACAAGCCGCCGGTGCCGGTGAGCAACGTGACGCTGCCGTCGGCGTTCATCTTTACCGCGCCCGCGCCCTCGCCATTTCGGTTCAAATAGTCGTCGCGACAGGACCGGGCGGGCGAGTTTATCAGCAGCTCGTAGTAAAAATGCTCCGCAATGTCCACCATGCATCTTATCCGGCCAGCGCACGCGGCAAGCAAGCACTTTCGTCAAAGTGCCGCCGATTGGAAACGGCTACGGATTGACCAAGGGGTTGACCTTAGGCATTCCAATCATGCATGTTAGTTACGGACGCTCAGATTTCCTATCAGAGCGAGGATATCCCTGGCACGCCGAAGTGCTATGTGAGGCGGGCCAACAATCCGGCGAGCCGATCGGTCATTGATGTTGGAAATACTGCAATCATTCGTTTCCGGCTTTTACCAAGTCCTTGCCTGGCCAACT
>JAUYJC010000183.1 GCA_030688735.1 Deltaproteobacteria bacterium | reverse complement strand
TGGAGCTCCACATAAAAAATGTTATGTGAAGTTCCGAATTATGAGAAGTTGAGTGTTTCCCACTTCTGATTTCCCCGCTTCTTTAGGCGTTTTTCCAGGCCTCTATCGATCTTACTGCACATAATTTTGTGTCATAACAACTCCGACTGCCTTGATGAACAGGGCAAGGAAAGGAGATTGTTATGGCGTTGGAACTGCTATTTACGTGCCCACGGACGCTCAAGAAGCTGCGAAGCGGCCCGTTGGGTGAGGTTGTGGAGGGGTTTTGTGACTGGCTCTTGGAACACGGGTTCGCTCGATATACCGTGCGTAAGCACCTATCGAACGTATCTCATCTTAACGAGCACCTGGGTGCTCGAAACGGGGCCGGTTGGCACACTCTATCCGCGCAAGCTGTTAACGAATTTCTCAGAGAATATCCGCTACAGGCTCGAAACCGGGGAGCCTTGGAGCAGCATCTCTCTCGCGTCCAGTTCTCCGTAAGTCGCTTCATGGAGTACCTTCGCTCCTCGGGCCTTTTCGAACCCGCAACCAAGACGGCGATCTATCAGCCGCTTCGCAATGCGTATCTTCAGTGGATGCGCGAGCACCAGCACGCGGCAGCCGGAACCATCGAACTCCGATCTCATTCAATCAGTCAATTCCTCCAATGGCTGGGTCCCCAGGCAACACCTCAAGGATGCTTGGAACTGACCGCTGAGACGGTAGAGCGATTCTTCTTGCCCTATGCTCAGAAGATGGGCCGCTCAGCACGGCGCTCAATGCAAGCGGCCTTGCGCACTTTCTTGCGGTTCTGTTTAGATCAGGGCTATGTTCAACGGCCACTCGAACGCGCGGTGCCGACATGGCGCACTTATAAGCTGGCTACAGTTCCGCGTGGACTGACCGATGAGCAGGCGCTCAAAGTTCTACGGGGCATTAACCGCAACAGCAGCGTGGGCCGGCGCGATTACGCGATTTGCCAGCTGCTCTATACTTACGGTGTGCGGGGCGGCCAAGTTCGCGCTCTTCGATATGAAGATATCGACTGGGCTCACAATCAAATCCTTTTCAGGGCCTCCAAACACGGCAAAGACAGTCTGTTGCCCCTGACAGCGCAGGTGGGCGAGAGCCTGCTGGAGTACCTAAAACGCGCTCGTCCCGCTTGTCAGGACCTTCACGTCTTTCTCACCTGCCGGGCGCCCTATCACGCTCTTGTGAGTTCCAATTCGCTTTCCGCCATGGTTGAGCGTTACCTGCGCAAAGCGGATATTCAGGTTTCGAGCAAGGGCGCGCATGCCTTTCGGCATGGCTTTGCCACCCGAATGCTCCAAGCAGGTCATTCGCTTAAGGCCATCGCCGATGTGCTCGGGCATCGCCATCTCGCCACGACCTTCATCTACACCAAAGTCGATTTCAACAGCTTGGAGCAAGTGGCCCTTCATTGGCCGAAGGAGGCGCCGCAATGAAAGCATTGAATCTTCAAAGTTGCCTGGCACCGCAGATCCAAAGCTTCATCAGGTTACGCCAACTATCGGGCACCGATTATCAAAGTCAGGCGCAGATGCTGGGGTACTTCGACCGGTTTCTGGTCGAAAAAAAGCTTCGCGAGCCGTGCGTTACCGCGAAAATCACCGAGGACTATCAGCATACCCTTTCGCATCTTACGCCACGCGTGCAGTCCAACCGCTTGTGCGTCGTCAGACAGCTGTGTGCGTACCTCTCACGAACCGATCCGCTCACCGATGTGCCCGAGCCTCTTAGACGGATCACCCCCCAAGCGGCTCATCAACCCTATATCTACAGCGAGACCGAGGTAGGGGCCTTACTGGCCAGCGCATCTCACCTGGGGCCGCCCAACAGCCTTCGGCCGCAAACCTACCGCACACTGCTGGGGCTACTGTACTCAACGGGCATGCGGATCGGCGAAGCGTTGGCCTTGAACCTTAAGGACTTCTTAAGCGCCGAAGCGCGGCTTTACATTGCCGAGGGCAAGTTTCACAAGGCCCGCTGGGTCCCCTTGAGCGCTTGCAGTTGCCAGGCGCTTAACCATTACGTGCACAGCCGGCTGCACATGACACCCCGCTCGTTGGACTCGCCGCTGTTCATAAATCAGCGCAGCCGCCGCTTGCACTACGCTACGGTCAATCAGACCTTCCACCGCTTGTTAGACCAGTGCGCCATCGCTCAAAACAAGCGCCCCGGCGCACGCCTCCATGACCTGCGCCACTATGCCGAGTCCCGGACTATGCCGAGCCTGTTTTCCGTTTCCCCTGTAGAGCAACATTTCTGACCTTGTAAACTCGGCATAGTCCTTTATGTCTTCTCCTAAAATATCAAACCAAAGGAGAAGACATCATGCCCCAATTCTTTACAAACCCTGCCCTTGCGCCCTCGATTTGTGAAGGGCCGTTGGGCTGTATTGTGCCCGCCTATGCGGACCTTCTGTATCAGCAAGGTTACACCCACCAATCCGCCCACTTGCAACTTCGTTTCCTCGCTGATCTGAGCCACTGGCTCGGCCGACAACAGTTTGGAATCGCTGACATCACGAAGGCTCTCCTCCGTCGGTATCTCCGATCCCGTCACCACCGGTTTCGTCCGCGGCGTGATGATGCCTCCATACTGAAGAGAGTTCTGCATCTATTGCACACAAAGGGAATTCTGCCGTACAAAGCGTCTCCGTCCATCAATAGCCCGCGCCAGTGTGTGGAAAACGACTTCGACCGTTACCTGTCCCAGGAACGCGGACTCTCGATGGCCACCCGAGTCAATTATCGGCCCTTCATTCAGCGGTTTCTGTCAGAGCAGTTCGGCGCCCGACCCATCCAGTTCACTCATCTGCGTGCCAAAGATGTGATCCGATTCGTGCACAATCACGCTCACAAGGTGAGTCCCAAACGCGCGGGGCTTATGGTCTCCGCCCTGCGGTCCTTCTTTCGTTATCTGCGCCACCGAGGAGACATCGCCACCGACTTGGCTGCCTGTGTCCCCGGCATCGCTAATTGGCAGTTCTCATCGTTGCCAAAGTTCCTCCAACCTCATCAGGTTCAACAGGTCTTAAACCAATATGACCGCCAAACAGCCAAAGGACGACGCGACTATGCCATTGTGCTCTTGCTCGCTCGACTGGGCCTTCGAGCGTGCGAAATCGTCGCCCTGACCTTGGATGATATCCATTGGCAGGTCGGCGAGATCACCATTCGGGGCAAAGCAGGCCGAGTGGCTCGACTGCCTTTGCCCGCTGATATCGGCAAGGCCCTTGCTACGTATCTACACAAGGATCGACCGGCTTGCTCAACTCGCCGTCTTTTCATCCGTCTGAAAGCTCCGCGTCGAGGGTTTGCTAATTCCATCGCCATCTCAACCATCGTCGCACGTGCCCTGAAACAAGCCGGAATTAATGCACCTCACGCGGCTGCCCATCTATTCCGTCACACCCTGGCCACTCAGATGCTTCGCCAAGGCGCCTCCCTTGCCGACATTAGTCAACTCTTGCGCCACCAAAGCTTTAACACCACTACCCTCTACGCCAAGGTGGATCTCGCCACCTTGCAAACCTTGGCCCAACCCTGGCCTGGAGGTGTCCAATGAACCTTCTTCGAAAAGCCGTAAAGGACTATTTGACGATGCGCCGATCCTTGGGGTTCAAGTTGCGCGATATGGATCACAACCTTCAGCATTTTGTCTCCTTTATGGAACAACAACGTGCTCCCATCATCACCACGGCATTGGCTCTTCGCTGGGCTACGAAACCGCAAAAAGTTCAGCCCGCCCAATGGGCTGTCCGACTTAGTTTCGTGCGTAGCTTCGCTCGATATTGGAGCGCCACAGATCCTCGCACCGAAATCCCACCCTTGAGACTTTTGCCGTTCCGCTACCAACGTTCGACCCCGCATATCTACTGCGACAACGAAATCGAACAACTGCTTAAGGCCGCATACAATCTCCCACCCCCGACAGGTTTACGGCGGAGGACCTATCACTGCCTGTTTGGTTTGATGGCGGTGACGGGGCTGCGCATCAGCGAAGCCATTAAGCTCAATCGCGAAGATGTCGACCTAAAGCAAGGATTGCTGACCATCCGTCTCACCAAGTTCGGTAAATCCCGCTTGGTCCCTATCCACTCCTCCACCGTCACCAAACTGAAGCAGTATACCCATCGGCGGGATAATCTTTATCCACGATCCTCAACCTCCCGCTTTTTCCTGTCCAACCAAGGGACGCCACTCACCGACTGCATGGTCCGCCGGACATTCGTCAAACTCTCACGTCAAGTTGGTTTGAGAAAAGCTTCCGACAGCTTCGGACCACGTCTGCATGATCTTCGCCACCGCTTTGCTGTAACCACGATTCTCCATTGGTACCGAACCGGCGCTGATGTTGAACAACGTTTACCCGTGCTCTCCACCTACTTGGGGCACACCCATGTAACCGATACCTATTGGTACTTGTCCGCCATCCCTGAATTGTTGGCGTTGACTAAAGACCGACTTGAAAAAAGATGGGAGACTTTATCATGACAACAAAAACCACTTTATCCGCCTTGCTTCAGGCTTTTTTCACCGACCGCCTGATGAATCAACGACAAGCCAGTTCCCACACCATCGCTTCTTATCGCGATACCTTCCGTTTGCTGTTGCGGTTTGCACAGATGCAGTTAAAGAAATCGCCCTCGACCTTGGCGTTTGAAGATCTGGACGCCCCATTCATCGCCGCTTTCCTCAATCACATTGAGAAAAACCGCAACAATGGTATTCGCAGTCGTAACCTGCGTCTGACAGCGCTTCGCTCCTTCTTTCAATACGTCGCGTTTGAGGAGCCAGCTTATTCAGCCCATATTCAGCGCGTTCTAGCCATCCCCACTAAGCGGCAACACCGTACTTTGATTGACTTCCTCTCCCGTCCTGAAATCGATGCGCTGTTGGCGGCACCCGACAAGACCACGCGGGCTGGCCGGCGCGATCACACTCTTCTCATGCTGGTGATCCAGACCGGCCTTCGTCTTTCAGAACTCATCGGACTTCGTCGTCACGATATCACCTGGAACCCAGGAGCCCATGTCCGTTGCCAAGGCAAGGGCCGCAAGCAACGCTGCACGCCCTTAACCAAACAAATGGTTGCCGTCTTGAAAGCATGGCTCCATGAACGTGCTGGATCGACCGAGGATGTTGTCTTTCCTAGTGCACGGGGTGCTCAACTCAGTTCAGATGGCGTTCAATACCTTCTGGCAAAACACGTGGCCACAGCCCAGCAAACCTGCTCCTCTCTGAAAAAGAAACGAGTTTCGCCCCATGTCCTTCGCCACACCGCCGCCATGGAATTGCTTCAAGCGGGTGTCGATCGTTCGGTCATCGCTCTTTGGCTTGGCCACGAGTCCGTGGAAACCACGCAAATTTATTTGGATGCAACTCTGGTGCTCAAAGAAAAAGCGTTAGCGAAAACCACGCCCCTCAATGTCAGCGTTAAACGCTACCGACCCAGTGACAGCCTCTTGCATTTCCTCAGCTCACTGTGAAACCGCACAGACTATGCCGAGTTAGCCATTGTTAAACTGCTCGTATCCAGCGGGAAAACGCAGCTGCTCGGCATAGTCCGGGACTCGGCATAGTGCCTCTTATGCCGAGCTCGGCATAAGCGCCACACCTTCGCCGTTCACAGGCTACTGGCCTGGTACCGCGATGGAGCGGATGTGAACGCGCGGCTACCGTGGTTGGCCACCTATATGGGCCATGTCGATATCGCTTCCACTCATGTCTATCTGCATCCTACGGCCGAGTTGCTCGAAG
>JAUYJC010000174.1 GCA_030688735.1 Deltaproteobacteria bacterium | reverse complement strand
CGACCGCCCCCCTCGACTCTGAAACTTTTCCACTGCCGCTCTGCGAAACTCCTCCGTTCGTTGTTGACTCACTTCCTTTTTCTCTCTCTCGCCCCGCTTTCCATTTGTTCTCGCATGCGACATCTATCCTGACATAGGGGGCGAGCGCCACTGGTAGAACCTCAATATTGTTTCGCTGCTGTTGGGTCTCAATAATCTCGACTAAAGGCAAGTTAAGTTTCAATTTGCCCAGTTGGAGCTTGATCTGCATTTCCCAAACACTTGCGACGCTAAGTAACAGGATGTTTGTGCGATCTTGACACAGAGCAAGGACCCGTGGAGAGAGCTTGGCTGGTTCATTGTCCCACCAGATGAAGGCATGCGTGTCCAACAATAACTTCATGCAGCTCCCGTCCAGAAGTTCTCTGGTAGGGGTTCATCGAAATCATCGCTGGTCCAGATAGCCCCAGCGTGTAATCCAGCCACACGTGGCATGCTGGAGACGGCAATCGGTAATACGCGGGCAAAAGGAGTCGTACCCTCCGTCAGGACAATTTCTGTCCCTTCACGAACGAGGGACAGGAGGTCTTGCAAATTCGTCTGCGCTTCCTGCACGTCAATCTTTTTAGTGATCATGGCGTGTTCTCCTATTGATGGCCTCGATTGTACCACGCAATGCTACAGGAGCGAAGGAGCGACGGACTATCCGCCTGACGGCGACGTTAATTCACTGGACGCTGCTTTAACTTGGCCCTGGATCTTTCTTGCCGAGGGGGCGCAGTCCACTTGGGGAAGACGATTTAGAACCCTAAATTTGACGCGCCGATTGGTTTGCTTTAACATTGTGACTCGTCCGAGGGTAAGGAAGCTCGTTTGCTAGCCGTAGGAAGCAAAACGATTACGAAACGGAGAAGCGACGGAGATGGCCAATCAGATCGTATGGTGCGATATTCCGGTGCTGAATCTGGACCGGGCGATCAAGTTTTATTCGGCGCTGCTCGGTGCTGAGGTGAAGAAGCAAGAGTTTCTCGGAATGATCGTTGGCATCCTGCCGCACAAAGACGGCGAGGTCGGCGGCTGCTTGTTTACCAGCGACGGTGAAAAGCCGACGGACAAAGGTGTCATGATCTATTTGAATGCCAACGGCCGGTTGGATGACGCGCTCGCCGGCGTTGCGATCAACGGCGGCAAAGTTATCCAGTCCAAACATGCCATCGGCCCTTTCGGTTTTCGCGCGATTATCATCGACAGCGAGGGCAACCGGGTGGCGCTCCATTCCGATTAGCGATGCAGACCCTTCGACTCAAGCCCCAGCCTTGGCCGGGGGCTCCTGCTCAGGATTCCGGCCCACGGGCTTGCCCGTCGGGCTTCACGGTCAGTTGTTGGTGGAGGGAATCGTGAAGGCGTTTTTTCTGCTCATTCCGTTGCTGGCGGCCGCTGCTCCTCAGAAGGACGAATGGTTTCTGGCGGGAAGAGAAGGGTTATGCGTCCCATTGTCCGTCCTGGCCAAGAGGGGCGATGATTTGAAGGACGTGCGGAGTCCTCATCAGCTCGTTGAAAAGATGCGCGCCCTGGGCCAGAAGGCGGAACTCAAAGAGCACAACGCCGGCACCCGTCTCGCGGTCGAAGTCCAGGTTCCCTCGCGAAACCTTCATGTGATGTTCGTCAGAGCCGCGCAATGCGGCAAGAGCGATTCTTCAGCCGGCAATAAGGCGCCCAAAGCGAAGACGCCCTAACGCGCAGCCTTTATTCGTCCCGCTCCTGACGCCGCCTTGGCCGGTCCGATTGTTTGAGAACTTTTTTTCGCAGGCGCACCGACTGCGGGGTCACCTCCACCAGCTCATCCTCCGCGATCCACTCGATTCCTTCCTCCAGGCCCATTTCGCGGTGTGGCGTGATGATGATGTTCTCGTCGCGGCCGGCGGCGCGGATGTTGGTGAGCTTTTTTTCGCGACAGATGTTGACGTTCAAATCGACGTCGCGCGAATATTCGCCGATGGCCATGCCTTCGTAGACGCGCGCGCCGGGGGGAATGAAGATGATGCCTCGTTCCTGGAGATGAAAAACGGCGTAGGGCGTGGCCGGCCCTTCGCGATCTGACACCATGGCACCGTTGCTGCGCGCATGGATCGCCCCATGCCACGGCGCCCAGCCGTTGAAAAGCGCGTTCATGATCCCGGTGCCGCGGGTATCGGTGAGGAAGCGTGAGCGAAAGCCGATCAAGCCGCGCGACGGCACGGAGAATTCCAAACGCACCCGGCTCGACCCCGCGTGAGTCATCTTGGTCATTTTCCCTTTGCGCACCGCCAGGAGCTGAGAGACGACGCCGATGAAGTCCTCCGGTACGTCGATTACCAAAAGCTCCATCGGTTCATGCAACGCGCCATCGATCTCGCGGGTGACCACGGTGGGCTTGGAGACCATCAGCTCGTAGCCTTCCCGGCGCATGGTCTCGATGATGATGGCGAGCTGGAATTCGCCGCGGCCGGTGACCTTAAAGGAGTCGGGCTGGTCGGTGTCGACTATGCGCAGGCTGACGTTCTTCTTCTGCTCGTAGAAGAGCCGCTCGCGGAGCTTCCGCGAAGTGACGAATTCTCCCTCGCGCCCGGCCCAGGGCGAATTGTTGGAGCTGAAGACCATGGCGATGGTCGGCTCGTCGATGCGCAGAGCGGCAAGCGGGCGGGGATTCTCCCGGTCCGCGATCGTGTCGCCGATGCCGATGTCTTCGATGCCGGCGACGGCGGCGATGTCCCCCGCATCCGCGGAGGCGACTTCCACCCGCTTCAATCCCTGCCAGCCGTAGACCTGGGTCACCTTCACCGGTTGTTGCGTGCCGTCGCTGCGGCAGAGCGTGTAATTCCCCGTCGCGAGGCTGCCGTTCTTGATCCTTCCAACGGCGAGCCGGCCGACGTAGTCGTTGTAATCGAGATTGTTGGCCTGGAACTGCGTCGGCGCGGCCGGGTCGATTACCGGGCCGGGCAACGCGCTCACGATGAGCTCGAACAGTGGTTGCAGATTTTGGCCCGCCTCTTTGAGGTCGCAAGTCGCGGTGCCGGCCCGGGCGTTGGTGTAGACCACGGGAAAATCCAGTTGTTCCTCGGTGGCGTCAAGATCGATGAACAGATCGTAGATCTCGTCCAACACCTCGACGACGCGGGCGTCGGGCCGGTCGATCTTGTTGATGCAGACCAGCGGCGGTAGCTTGGCCTCCAAAGCTTTCTTCAGCACGAAGCGCGTCTGCGGCAGCGGTCCCTCGGAGGCGTCCACGAGCAGCATGACGCCGTCGACCATGGCGAGGGTGCGCTCGACTTCGCCGCCGAAATCGGCGTGGCCGGGCGTATCGACGATGTTAATCTTGACGTCGCGGTAGTGAATCGTCGTGTTCTTCGCCATGATCGTGATGCCGCGCTCGCGCTCCAGCTCCATGGAGTCCATCACGCGCTCAATGAGATGCTCATGGGCGCGAAAGGTGCCGCTCTGACGAAGCAGACCGTCAACCAGGGTGGTTTTGCCGTGGTCGACATGGGCGATGATAGCGATGTTGCGGATGTCGTCGCGGCGCGTCGTTGTGTGAGATGCCATCGTATTTTTATCAGGGACGCTTCGTGCAATGTCAAGGGACACGTGTTGCGGGAGACGTGCAATCTGAATTCAACCACGTAGGGGCAGGCCTGCCCTGTTTCTGGGCGACCACATAGGGTCGCCCCTACCCGCCCATTCCGGCCCGTGCGCGGCGGTTACCTTGCGATCACAGGCGCCCTGGGTTATTTTCGATGGAATCATGAAGCGTTTGTTGCGTTACCTGGGGCGCTACTGGCGGCGTTACCTGGTCGGGGGCGTTTGTCTTCTCGGCACCGCAACCCTGGTCATGTGGATTCCCTGGTGGATACGGGAAGCCGTGCGCATCATCGAGCACGGCGGTTCGCTCAGCGATGTGACCGCGTACGCCGGCATCATCGCGCTGGCGGCGGTGGCTCAGGGTGTCGTGCGCACCTATTCCCGCGCGCTGATTTTCAACGCGGGGCGCAACGTGGAATACGATCTGCGCAACGACCTGTTTGCTCACCTGCAAAAACTTTCCGTCTCTTTTTACCACGTGCAGAGGACCGGTGATCTGATGTCCCGGGTCATCAACGATATCTCGGCGGTGCGCGTGATGCTCGGCCCCGGCATCCTCAATTTCGTCAACGCCCCGCTTTACTACGTCTACGCTTTGGCTTTGATGTTCTCCATGGACGTGCGCATGACGCTAGCGGCCGTGGCCCCGTTTACGGTCTTGTTGTTCATGGCGCGCAAATTCCGCGGCGAGATCATGCGCTCATCCCTCGATGTGCAGCGCCAGATGTCGGTCCTGAGCAGTCACGTGCAGGAGAATTTGAGCGGCATGCACGTCGTCAAAGCCTACGCGCAGGAGGGCGCGCAAATCGGTCGGTTTGCGGCGCTGAACGAAGACTTTCAGGCCAAGAGCCTGGTGCTGGCGCGTATGCGCGGCATCGTCGGCCCGATCATGCAGGGGGTCAGCGCGCTCACGGTGCTCATCGTGATCTGGTACGGCGGCATTCGCGTCATGCGCGGCGATCTGCTGGTCGCCGACATCGTCGCTTTCATCGCCTACCTCAACATTCTGGCGTGGCCCACGGCAGCCTTTGGCTGGATGCTTTCGCTGGTCGAACGGGGGCGCGCCGCGATGAAGCGCCTCGATGAGATTCTCGATGCGCCGCCGGAGATCACGGGGCCGCCGGCGCCGCTGCGGGTCCGGGGGCTAAAATCGGGAGTGGAGTTTCGCAACGTGTCATTTTCATATGGGCACTCGAATAATGGTCAAACCGCGCTGGATGATGTCAGTTTCACGTTGCCGGTAGGCAAAACCGTCGGCCTGGTGGGCCGGATCGGCTCGGGCAAGAGCACCCTGGCGCAGTTGCTGCCGCGGCTGTTCGATGTCTCCTCCGGAGAGATTCTGCTCGACGGCCAAGACATTCGCCGGCTCTCGCTCCACGAGCTGCGCCGGATGATCGGTTGCGTGCCGCAGGACCCGTTTTTGTTCTCGTCCTCGCTGCGGCGCAATTTGACCTTCGGCCGCGACGAAGTAACGGACGCGGAAGTCGAGCGTGCCGTCAGGATCGCCAAACTCGATCGCGACTTGGAGATTTTCCCCCAGGGCATCGAGACCATCGTTGGTGAGCGCGGGGTGACGCTTTCGGGCGGCCAGAAACAGCGGGCGACCCTGGCGCGGGCTCTGGTCATGGACCCGCCGGTGCTGATTCTCGACGACTGTCTGTCGTCCGTCGACGCCCAGACCGAGGCGGAAATTCTGCACGGTCTGAAAGCGATCCTGCGGGAGAAAACCTGTCTGATCATCTCGCACCGGATCTCCGCGGTCAAAGAAGCGGACGAGATTCTGGTGCTCGACGCCGGCCGGGTTATCGAGCGGGGCAGCCACGAGCAGCTCATCCGGCGCCAAGGTGTCTACGCCGATCTCTACCGGCAGCAGCGATTGAGCGAGGAGTTGGAGCAAATCTAGATGGCTCGAGCGCTACAGCAAGAGGAGGTTCTCGGCAAGGCCTATGATTTTCGCCTCATCCAGCGCACCTGGAAGTATATCGTTCCGTACCGGCGGGTTTTCATTCTCGCCATGGCGCTGCTACCGCTGCAGCAGGCCTTGGGTTTGGCGCAACCCTACCTGATGAAAATCGGCATCGATCAATACATCGCCGGCCGGGACCTCGTCGGACTGCGCAACGTCGGCCTGCTTTTTCTCGTCGCCCTCATCGGTGAGACGGTCACCCTGTTTTTTCACTATTACATGGCGATGCAGGTGGCGCAGCGCTGTCTGGCCGATTTGCGCGTGGCCCTGTTTGCCCATGTGCAGAAGCTGCCGATGAGCTATTTCGACCGCAACCCGGTGGGTCGCCTGGTCACACGGATGACCACCGACGTGGACGTGCTGCAAGAAATGTTTTCTGCCGGGGTGATCACGCTCATCTCCGATTTCGTGATGGTGATCTGGATCCTCGGCATCATGCTCTATCTCAATGTCGGCCTGGCGCTGGTGTCGCTGGCGCTGATTCCGCCGATGGCGGTGGCGATCAATTTCTTTCGCGTCAAGGCGCGCCAGGCATACCGCCGGATTCGCGAGCGCATCGCCCGGATCAATGCCTATCTGGGCGAGGCGATCTCCGGCATGGCCGTGATCCAGCTCTTTACTCGAGAGCAACGGACGTTTCGCGAATTCGACGAGCTCAACGCCTCCCATCGCGACGCCTATCATCTCTCCAACCTTTACGAGGCGGCGCTCTACTCGATGGTGGAGGCGGCCGGCTCGGTGAGCGTGGGCTTGCTCCTGTGGTGGGGCGGCGGCGAGGTGCTCCACGGTGTGATCGGTATCGGCACGCTGGTGGCGTTCAAGGAATACATTCATCGCTTCTTCGTCCCGCTGCGCGATTTCAGCCAAAAATACGCCGTCATGCAATCGGCCATGGCCGCGGCGGAGAGAATTTTCCAACTGCTGGATACCCCAGTGTCGATCGAAAGTCCCAAAAACGCCGTCGTGCCGAAGCCGTTTCGCGGCGAAGTGGTGTTTGACAACGTTTGTTTTCACTACCGGCCGGACGATCCGGTGCTGAAGGGCGTGTCGTTCCGCATCGAGCCCGGCGAGAAGGTCGCCCTGGTCGGGGCCACCGGGTCGGGCAAGACGACGACGATCAAATTGCTCAATCGTTTCTACGACGTGCAAAAAGGCGTCATCCGAGTGGGCGGCATCGACGTGCGCGAGTGGGATCTCCAGGTCTTGCGGCGCCACATCGGCGTCGTGCTCCAGGACGTCTTCCTGTTCAGCGGCGATATCCGGACGAATCTGGCACTCGGCGATAGCTCGATACCGATGGAGCGGATCGAAAGAGCGGCCCGGGTCGCCAACGCCGAGAGCTTCATCCACCGGCTCCCCGACGGGTTCCAATCCCCGGTGCGGGAGCGCGGCAGTAATTTTTCCGGCGGCCAGCGCCAGCTGCTCTCGCTCGCCCGGGTGCTGGTGTTCGAACCGGAAATCCTCGTGATGGACGAGGCGACCTCCAGCGTTGACACGGAGACCGAGGCGCTGATTCAGGACGCTCTGGAAAAAGTCATGCGCGACCGCACCTGCCTCGTGATCGCACACCGCCTCTCGACCATCCGCAACGCCGACCGCATCATTGTTTTGCACCACGGCGAAGTGCGCGAGATCGGTTCCCACGCCGAGCTGATGGAAAGGCACGGCATCTATCACCGTCTCTATCAGTTGCAGTACGAGCGGGAGGCGGTAATGCTCCCACCGCACGACCATGCGCCGAAGATTCTCGGATAATTTCGCGGCGACGGAAGTCATTCATCGCGCCGTTGCCGTATACCGCTTGGCTCGATCGGCTGGCGGAAAACTCGTGTTGATCACGGTTCTCGCCGGTTTCGGTGCGTCAATTCTCTCCGCCTGCTCGCCTTTTTACGTGCTGCGCGCCGCCTACGAAGAGGGAAAGATCCTCTGGCGGCGCGAACCGATCGCGCAGTTTCTTGAAAAGTCGGAGGTCAATCAGGAAACCCAAGAAAAATTAAAGCTGGTTTTGGCAGTGCGCGAGTATGCGCGCGACGTTTTGAAAATGAACGTCGGCGGGAGCTACACCAGCTACTCCTACGTTGACCGGCCGGACCTCACCTACATTCTTACGGCCGCGCCGAAGACGGAATTGAAACCCTATACCTGGTGGTTTCTCATCGTCGGCCGGGTTCCGTATAAAGGCTACTTTTCCAAAGCGGACGCGGAGGCGGCGGCGGCGGATCTTCAATTCGAGGGATACGACACCAACATTCGCCCCTCGGCGGCCTTCAGCACGCTCGGCTGGTTCGACGACCCGCTGCTTTCTCACCTCTTGCGTTACGACAAAGTCACGTTATCCGAAGTCGTATTCCACGAGCTGTTCCACAACACCCTCTACGTCAAGGGGGCGGGGGCCTTTAACGAAAGCGTCGCCAACTTCGTCGGCGGCCGCGCCGCAATCGATTTCTTTCGCGACCGCTTCGGCGAAAACAGCACGGAGCACCAGAAGGCCATCCAGGCCTGGCAGGAAGAATTGGAATTTTCGGATTTCATGGAAAAGCTCGGCGAGTCGCTTAGCAAACTCTACGGCAAAGAGATTTCTCTCGAAGAAAAGCTACGGCTGCGCGAGCATATCTTCGAGAGTGGCAAGAAGGAGTGGGAGGAACGCATCGCGGCGCGCCCGGGGCATCGCTTTCGCGGCTTCGCCAAACAACCGCTCAACAACGCGGTGATGATTCACTATCTGCTTTATCTCAAGAATCTTGAGCTATTCGAAGCGGTCTACGAAGCGAAAGCAAAGAATTTGATTAAAGTTATCGACGCGATTCGGGAAGCGGTAAAGGAAGGCGGGGAGCCGTTCGACGCCGTGCGCTTGCTTCTACCCGGCGGACAAACCTAGAGAGGCGCTGCGCGCTCGTCACTAGGTTCCAGCGTCATTCCGGCCGAGCGGGCGGAAGCACGCGAGAGCCGGAATCCAGCTCCGAAAAAGGGGACAGGCAACTTTTTCGAAGACGAAAAAGTAGCCAGTCCCCATCTGGATTCCCGTGTGGGCGGGAATGACAATCCATCGGCTTCGATCTGCTTTTCAACCGCGATTTTCGCTACCAGCTCTGCGCAGTCGCCTCTTTGAAGCGGCGGATCGCGTCGATGTGCGCTGCCGGATTGGCGAGTCCCGCTTTCATCGTGTTGAGCGTCAGGTGCGTTGCGCCGAGATCTTTCCAGGCTTGGATCTCGTTGATCCAGCTCCCCGGCGAACCTTGCCCCTGCGCGACTCTTCCTTCGATACCGATACTTTTTGGGTCGCGGCCCGCGGCGCGCGCGTGGGCGTGGATCGCTTCGATCATAGCCCGACACTTCTCGTTGGCTCCTATCAGCGGAAACCAGCCGTCGCCGAGCCGCCCGACGCGCTCGAGCACGGCGTCGGCGCCACCGCCGAACCAAACGGGAATCGGCTGTTGGATCGGTAAGGGATTCAAACCGGCGTCGGTGATCTTGTGCCAGCGCCCTTCGAAAGTGACCAAATCCTGCGTCCATAGCTTGCGCATGACTTCGACCTGCTCTTCGGAGCGCAGCCCGCGGTTTTTGAAGTTTTCGCCCAGGGCTTCGTACTCCACCGGGTTCCAGCCGATGCCGATACCGAGGCGCACGCGGCCCTCGCTCAGCACGTCCAGTGCCGCCGCTTGCTTGGCGACCAGAGCGGTCTGTCTTTGCGGTAGTATGATCACGCCGGGGACTAACTCGATCTTGCGCGTGAGGCCGGCGAGATATCCGAACAGAACAAAAGGCTCGTGAATCATGTCTAAATGCGTGAATGGCGGGCGCCACCCCGGACGGCTCGCCGGGTTTGCACCCAGGACATGGTCGTAGGCCAAAATATGAGCATATCCCAGAGCTTCGGCGGCCTGGGCATAATCACGAATTCCCGAGGGGTCCGAACCGATTTCCGTTTGCGGAAAGATCACGCCGACGCGCATGGTTGCTCCTTTTTGTTGCCACGGAATAGTGATCAGTGTTTTCCGCTCTCTACCTTGGCCCTTGCCTTTTGTAAAGACCGTGCGCACATTTTGGCTAACCGGATTGAGATTGACTTACGTAAAGCAATGCTTAGGATATCTGCTAACGGAGGACATGGATATGAACGGTTTTAGAACCACGATTCTCCTGGCGTTGATGACGGCGCTGCTCGTTTGGGCCGGCGATCTCATGGGCGGGCGCCAAGGTGCGGTGATGGCGCTGATTTTCGCCGGTGGCATGAATTTCTTCAGCTACTGGTTCAGCGACAAGATCGTGCTCAGAATGTATGGAGCCCAGGAAGTTTCGCCTAGTGATGACCCGGAACTCCATGGCTTGGTGCAGGAGCTGGCCCAACGGGCGAATCTGCCAATGCCGCGCGTTTATATGCTCCCTCAAGATACTCCAAATGCTTTTGCAACCGGACGCAATCCGCAGCACGCCGCGGTCGCCGTTACCGCGGGAATCCGGCGCATACTCACTAAACGCGAGCTGGCTGGAGTTCTAGGGCACGAGTTAGCTCATGTTTTGAATCGGGATATCCTGGTTAGTACCATCGCCGCGACGCTCGCCGGCGCCGTTAGTTATATGGCGTATATGGCGCAATGGGCGGCGATCTTCGGCGGCGGTCGCAGCCGCGACGGCGAAGGAGGCGGGGGAAACATCTTCGGGCTGCTCTTCATGATGATCGTTGCGCCGATGGCGGCAATGCTGATTCAAATGGCGGTATCCCGCTCTCGTGAATACGGCGCGGACGCCGGCGGTGCCAAGATTTGCGGTGATCCGCTCGCCTTGGCGAGCGCGCTAAGAAAACTGCATACGGCCTCGCAGAACATTCCGCTTCAGGTAAACAACGCCACCGCCAACGCGACGGCGCATATGTTCATCGTCAATCCGCTGAGCGGCGGCGGCATCGCCAAACTGTTCAGCACCCATCCGCCGATGGAAGAGCGCGTCGCGCGTCTGGAAGCGATGGCGCAAGGGCGGTTGGGCTCGGTGGGGAGCTCCCAGGCTTTGCGTTAAGTCGCGGGCGCGGTTGGCGACAAGACTTTTTCTTCGAGCCAGGCCGAGAGGTCGGTGAAACTTCTCGGCCTGATATTCTGCCCGTCTCGCATCGATAATTCAGTGGCACCTCCTTGAGACGATTAGAGGCCTCGATCGGTTCAAACCTGCGTCATGGGGATGTGCTGAGCAGGTAGATTGTGGACCGAGTGTGAACGTTATTGATTGAAAGCGCCTTGATCAAAAAGTTGAATCTTGCGGAGTGGTGATTTTTCGAATCGGTAATATACTGGTCTGGATACTCAATAGTTGACCGCGGTTCCGGACATGGAGCATCGGACCGAACCGAATGTTAAGAGGAGGATCTTATGAGATTTTGCAAATCGCTGTTCGCAATCGTCCTGCTGGCGGTTGTCGCCGTCAGCCAAATGGACAGTATCGTTGACGCCGCCAGCGCCCCGCCCCCCAGCATGGGTTTCTTTGTCACAAGCGCCAAGAGTAAGACCGGGAATCTGGGCGGCTTAGCCGGCCGGACCGCGTTTGCCAAGACCTCGCGGCCGCCGTGGGGCAGGGAGAAAAGACCTGGCGCGCCTACTTGAGCGCGGAGCGCGATCCCGCCAACAACAATAGTCCTACCAATGCGCGCGACCGGATCGGCGCTGGCCCGTGGTTCAACGCCAACGGCCTGATGGTCGGCAAAGATCTTACCGACCTCCACGAACGCAGAGGAAACCCGATCCTGTTGGTCGATGAACGTGGCCAACCCGTTCCGGGCGCTTGGCCCGGGTCACCCAGGCCGAACGAGCACGACGTTCTGACCGGCTCGACGGCCGAGGGGAGAGTCGTGGCAGGGAAGACCTGCAATGACTGGACATCGGAATCTCCCGATATGCGGGCGCAAGTAGGTCACGTGGACGGCATTGGGCTTGGCGGTAATACGTCGGGAACCTCCGGGTCGTGGAACTCGGCGCATGAGAGTCGAAGCTGCGCCGACACCGCTCCGGGCGGAGGGGCGGGACGATTTTATTGCTTCGCCGCGAAGTAAGAGACCGGTGGGATTGGAAAAGGGAAACGTCTCTTGCGGGTCGTACCGGTTCAGGAAAAATCCGGCGCCGCGGTTAGCTACCAAGCTTTGCGGTAAATCCCGAGCAGCATCGGCGACAAGACCTTCTCTTCGAACCAGGCCGAGAGGTCGGTGAGACTTCTCGGCCTGATTTTATTTCCAACCGTTCAATAATGGTACCGGCTGCGCTTGGCCATTGGGCCGCCGTACGAGCGCTGCGATGAAACGTTGATTTTACCGTGATGGCGGGTGGCGTACCGCCGCTGCTTGATCCACAAGAAACAGAGTCGCATCAAAAGAGGGGAAGATAATTTGTGATTGGATCAAAAAGATTTGGGCTCGGGTCGAGCTGGGATGCCGTTCCTTCGCCGGTGACAGGCCGACGCCTTATGGAGGGCAACCTGCGAAAGACAGTATTGCTGTTCATCGCGCTGGCAATCATGGGATGTTCGGACAATAAGCAGGCCGGTGTATCAACCGGGCGTTCGCTCGGCGCCAATTCCAACGTCGGTAACGGGACGGTGTTCAGCTACGCCGAGTTTGACAAGAACGGGGCACCCAAAGCAATCGGCATCGTTTTTCAGGCGAGCGCTTTGGAAGGGCTTCCCTCCGCACTTTCCGATGGGCATCACTGCTTTGACCGGAACAAGGATGGGAAGGTTGACCCGCAGACAGAGTGCTTCGCGTCCCACGAGTGGGTCATCCCCCTGCCCAGTGAGGCGGCTCGACGCTCGGACATCCCGTTCAAGTGGGTGGGTCTGAACTGGAACCCACATGGACATATCCCTCCCGGGGTGTATGACCTGCCGCACTTCGACGTCCACTTTTATATCGAACCGATCGAGAATATTTTCGCCGTGGCACCGGGGTCCTGCGGCCCCGAATTTGTCCGCTGCGACCAATTCGAACTGGCTACCAAGCCACTGCCGGCTAATTACATGAATCCCGACTTCAAGAACGTGGGTGCGGTGGCGCCGGCGATGGGCAATCATCTGATCGACCAGACAAGCCCCGAATTCAACGGCAAGAAGTTCACGCGAACCTGGATCTACGGCGTCTATGACGGCCGCGTCACCTTCTATGAGGAAATGCTGACGCGAGACTACTTGCTGAGCCGGCCCACTGCGTGCTTCCCGATCAAGCCGGCGGTAGCCGTGGGCGTGAGGGGCTACTATCCCACCCAGTCCTGTATCCGCTACGACTCTCAGACCAACGAGTACATGGTCTCAATGGAAGGATTTGCGCTCCGTGAGGCCAGTGCTCCGGAGCCCATCCGAGTTGAGCGTTGACATCCGGCGCTATAGTGATCGGTCTGACGCGCGAAGCTGGACAAATTCCAAAGGCGTTTTTTAAGACGGCCCGAGTATTTCTTTACAGAGACGTTAGAGGTCCGTAGAATGTTTTCAATGCAAATTGAGAGGAGAGAGAACCATGCAAAGTGCGGAGATCAATCGCGGCGAGGAGATCCGGCAATTAGCGTACAGATATTGGCAGGAGGAGGGGTGCCAAAACGGCGCCGAGCTTCAGCACTGGCTGAAAGCCGAGGTAATATGGCTGGAAGAGCAACGTTCGAGAAGCGAGCCCAGTGCAGCCAAGTCTCCTAAGGGGAGAAAACCCAGAAATTCTCACACGGTTAAGAGAGAGCTGTAGTCCCCAACTTTGACCGGTCGGTGCCTATGCCTGGCAACGATCAAGAAGGGGGACGCGGCCCCGCCAGCGAAATACAAGATGAATGTCCCGAAACCAGTTTTTTTACAGCCTCGTTAACCCTACGAATTATCCCGAATTCCGCAGTTGAACATGAGAGAGGGGCAAACCTGGAGCGGTGAAGACACCCAGGGGTGCTGTTTCAAAGTCTTTTCTGCCGCTTGGCACAACGCCTTATTACTCCAACTAAATTCGCACAGCAGCGAGATCTGTCCTTAGC
>JAUYJC010000390.1 GCA_030688735.1 Deltaproteobacteria bacterium | reverse complement strand
TGTGAGCGAGGGGCAAACCTTGCGCAACGAAGACAATGCTTTTCTACCCCTGAGCTAAGGACAGATCTCGCTGCTGTGCGAATTTAGTCGGAGTAATAAGGCGTTGTCCAAGCGGCAGAAAAGACTTTGAAACAGCACCCCTGTGTGTCTTCGCCGCTCCAGGTCTGTCCTGAGCGCAGTCGAAGGGTTCGCCCCTCGCTCATGTTCAACTGCGGAATTCGGGATAAACCCAGCCGGCGCTGATTGCCGTTCATCTGTCATCCACCGGCTTAAGACTCGAACCATGAGCAACCTTGTGACCCCGCGCTCCCTCGGCTATCGCATGCCCGCGGAGTGGGCGCCCCACCGCGCGACGTGGCTTTCCTGGCCGCATAGTCTTGACAATTGGCCCACGCAATTGGAACAGGTGAGAGCCGTCTGGGTGCAGATGATCGTCGAGCTGTCCGCGGTGGAACAGGTGGGCTTGCTGGTGAACGACGAAAGCGCCGAGCGGGAAGTGGCAGCGCGGTTGCAGAGAGCCGGCGCTGCGCTGGCCAAGGTGTCGTTGCTGCGCATTCCCACGGCGGACGTGTGGATGCGCGACTACGGACCGACTTTCGTTACACGATCGACGATGGATAGCCCGCTGGCTTTGAACGATTGGATTTTCAACGGCTGGGGCGGCAAATATGAGTCCTACGAGGAAGATGAGCGGGTCGCCAAGGAAATTGCCGCTCTCCTCAAGGTCCCGGTTTTCGAGCATCCGGTCGTCCTCGAAGGGGGTTCCATCGAGGTCAACGGCGCCGGAGCCTGTTTAACCACCGAGCAGTGTTTACTGAATAAGAATCGCAATCCCAATCTGACCCGGCAAGAGATTGAAACATTTCTCGAGGATACGCTCGGTGTAGCCCATATCATTTGGCTGGGCGAAGGCGTCGCCGGAGACGACACCGACGGCCATATCGACGACATCGCGCGCTTCGTCGATCCGCGTACGGTCGTCTGCGTCCGGGAAGCCAATTCACGGGATGAGAACTATCGCCAGCTCGAGGAGAATTTTGAGCGGCTGCGAAGCGCCACCGATCAAGACGGCAACCATCTTAACATCGTGACGTTGCCCTGCCCGGCGGCGATTTTTTATGATGGCTCGCGGTTGCCGGCCAGCTACGCGAACTTTTACATCGCCAACGAAGTCGTGCTCGTGCCGGTATTCGACGATCCACATGACGGGCAGGCGCTGGGCGTGCTGCGCGAGCTTTTCCCGGACCGGAGAGTGATCGGTCTACGTTGCAACGAAGTCGTCGTCGGCCTGGGAGCGATTCATTGCGTGACCCAGCAGGAGCCGAGGATTTTTTCGCCTCGCGCTTGACAATTTGGCGTACGCACTCATAATCTAACATTAGACCATGGCTCAGATCATTCAGCTCCGGGAACTGCACCAGGCGCGCCAGCGGCGCTCCGAGAGAGTCAGCATGGAACAATGCGTGGAATTGCTGGAGTGGAACTTGAAAAAGAGCCTTGACGATTATTTTATCTCGCCTCGCGAACAGCGCTCGATCCGGGCGGTTCAAATCCGCAAACTCAGTGAAATTCTCGAATATGCCCTGAGAATTATATAAGTCCGCCACGGTCAATCGTGGAATCGCTATCGCCGCTGTCGCTCATTCTGCTATTATTCTCGGGCTTTATCCTGCTTGGTTGGATTTTTCTCCGGCGGCTTCAATCGCTGCTTGGGGAAAAGCGCGAGGATGGTTCGTTGCTGTTGATGCAGCAGCAGATCGACCAGCTGCGCGTGCAGATCAGCCAGACGCTGGATAATGGGACGCGGCAGGTCCAACAACAGCTGGGCCAGGTGCTCGGCCACGTGAACGAGCGGCTCAAGGAAAACGCCGAGGTGCTGCAAAAGACCCAAGAGAGCCTTGGCGAACGGTTGGACAACGCCGCTCGAGTCGTCGGCAGCGTGCAGAAAAGCCTGGGCGGCCTCGAAGAGGCGAACCGCAGGATCTACGAGGTCGGCAAGGATATCGCGTCGTTGCAGGAAATCTTGCGCGCGCCGAAGTTGCGCGGCGGCTTGGGAGAGTTTCTATTGGCGGACCTGCTCGCTCAAGTCCTGCCGCCGGATCACTTTTCGAGCCAATACCGCTTCCGCAGCGGAGAAAAGGCCGACGCGGTGATCAAGCTCGGCAACTCCCTGGTGCCGGTGGATGCGAAGTTCCCGCTGGAGAATTTCAAGCGGGCCCGGGGGCAGCCACCGATGAGGAGAGGACGCGCGCCAAAAAACAGTTTACCACCGACGTGAAAAAGCATATCGATGCCATCGCGCAAAAATATATTTTACCCGACGAGGGCACCTATGACTTCGCCTTGATGTATATCCCCGCGGAAAACGTCTATTACGAAACGATCATCAAGGAGGAATCCGCCGCGGAAAAGTCCTTGAGTGAGTACGCGCTCAGCAAACGGGTGATTCCGGTTTCTCCGGGAAGTTTTTACGCCTACCTCTAGGCCATCGTGCTCGGACTCAAGGGGATGAAGGTCGAGGAGCGCGCCAAGGAAATCATCCGGTACTTAGGCCGCCTGCAAGGGGACTTTACGCGTTTCAGGGACGAATTAGACCTGGTGGGAAAACATCTGGGCCACGCCCAGTCGAGTTATCAAAACGCGGACAAGCGTATCGAACAATTCGGGCAGAAACTTCTTACTGCCGAGGTCGCACCCGGGGAGCCCGCGGTGATTCCCGCCCTCGAACGCGAGACGGGTTCGGGATACGGATAGGTTTGCATTCATGCGGTTAAGCTTATTTTCCCGTCTGACGCTCGGTTATCTAACCATATTCGTATTGGTAACCGCAGTCAGCGCTTATGCGATTCATCAGCTGCGACGCTTCGACACGCTCACCCGGTCGATTCTAAGCATCGACAACAGGTTATTGGATCTGCAGAAAGTTCTTGCCGATAAGCTGGACACGCAGAGCCGCTTCGAACAGAACTTTGTGCTCACCAAGAAAGAGGCTGAGTTCGAGCAGTTCCTCCGTCTCAAAGAAGATTTTGAAGCGCAGCTGAACCAGGCCAACGCTTTGGCCGACGCGGCGGCGCAAAACCTGCTGTCCCAAATCCAGCGCGATTACCAAAGTTACCAAGAGTTGGTTGCCGAAGAGGTCCAGTTGATACGAGCCAAGAAGGTCTACACCCAGACTGAATACAAACAAGCAAAGGATCAGTTCATCGACACCATCCAGGCATCTCTCAATGAAATCAAGGCGAATCAACAACAAGCAACCTACGCCAAGCTCAATCAACTGGCGCAAACGGTCGACCAAGCCCTGCAGGTTTCGATCATGATCACCTCCGCTTGCTTGTTAGCTATCGTACTCCTGTCGCTGCTGATTACCCGAAGCATCACCCGGCCGGTCGCGCTGCTTAAAAGCAAGACCCGCGAGATCGCGGAAGGGCGCTTTGACGCGGGCCTGCGCATCAGCTCGCCGCCGGAGCTTGCCGAACTGGCGGCGGCCTTCAACCGCATGTGCGAAAGACTCGGCGAGATCGAGCGCATGAAAGCCGATTTTTTTTCCTCCATGTCGCACGAATTGCGCACGCCCTTGACTTCGATCAAAGAGGGCACGGGTCTTTTGCTTGACGGCGTCGGCGGCCAAACCACGGACAAGCAAAGAAAACTCTTGACCATTCTCGCCGAGGAGAGCAACCGGCTGATCGGCGTGGTCAATTCATTGTTGGATCTATCGAAATTGGAAGCGGGGATGTTGAATTACGCATTCGAGACCGTTAACCTTGACCCGTTGATTCGACGGGCCGTCGCCGAAATCGCTCCGCTCGTGGAAGCCAAACAAATCACGGTGGAGACCGCGATCGATGCGCCGCTTCCACCGGCGCGATTGGATCCGGAACGTATGTTGCAAGTACTGCGGAATTTGCTCGGCAACGCCGTGAAGTTCACCCCCAAAGGGGGACAAGTGACGGTGGCCGCAAGTCCCGTCGACGGAAAGCTGCAAGTATCGGTGCAAGACTCCGGACCGGGCATACCGGCCGAAAGCCTGGCGGCGATATTCGAGAAATTCCATCAAGGCAATCATAAAGGAGCGCACACGAGACCGGGCACCGGTCTGGGGTTGGCAATAGCCAAAAATATTATAACCTCCCACGGTGGTGAAATATGGGCCGAAAGCGAATTGGGTCAGGGCAGCAAGTTTTTCTTTGTTTTGCCCTGCTCAGCCTAGTATCGGGTTGCAGTTTGTTCACGGATTTGCGAGATCGCGCGGAGATCCGCGATGCGATGCTCCAGGGCCAGACTCTATTTGCCCGCGGTGATTTTTCCGGCTCGCTCCAAGAATATCAGCGGGTGCAGTCTTTGGCGCAAGAGGCATCGCCTTCTGACGCAGCATCCTTTAATATAGCGTTGATATACGCCGATCCTCGCAACCCCCTGAGGGATAACCAGAAAGCCATGGGCGCTTTCCAGGGGGTAATGGCGCGCTACCCCGAAAGCCCCTGGGTCGACCAGTCAAGGATCTGGATCGCCACCCTTGAAGACCTGGCGCGAACCAAACGGGAAATCGAAGAGTCAAAGCTGGAGGTGGAGAAATCCAGGCAGGTCATCGAGCAGTCGCAGCGGCAAGTAGAAAAATCCAAGCAGCTCCTGGATCAATCGAAGCAGGAAATCGAAAAATCCAAGCAGGTTCTCGAGAAATCGCGTCAGGTTGATATTGAAATTGAACGGAAGCGGCGCATTCGCGGAAAGTAGGATGAGCGATGTCATTGGGAAAAATTCTGATCGTCGACGATGATGCCAACCTCCTGGAGCTGATCAAGATGCGGCTGGAATCGGCGCAGTACGAAGTCACCGCCGTGCGCGAGGAGGAAAAAGCCGTCGCCGCGTTCAAGGCGGACGCTTTCGATCTTTGCATCATCGACTTAATGCTCGCCACTCGGGACGGGATTTCCCTCATGGAAGAGTTTCATGCGATGAACCCTGAAGTTCCGGCGATCATTCTTACCGCCCACGGCACCATCGAGAACGCCGTGGAGGCCATGCGCCGGGGAGCTTACAGTTATCTAACCAAACCTTTTGAGCCGCGCGACGTGCTGTTGCAGATTGAGAGAGCGCTTGAAAAGCACAAGCTCAACACCGAGATCAAGAGGCTCAAGGAGCTGCTTCATGAGCAATATGATTTCGCCAACATCATCGCGCGCAGTGAAAAGATGCGCTCGGTGTTGGACGTCGTCACGCGGATCGCTCATTTGGATTCCACGGTCTACATTTTCGGCGAGAGCGGCACGGGAAAGGAATTGATCGCTAAAGCGATCCATCTCGCCAGTGAAAGGAAGGACAAATCTTTCGTCGCGCTTAATTGCGCCGCGTTGCCGGAAACGCTTTTGGAGAGCGAGCTATTCGGGCACGAGAGGGGCGCTTTCACTGGGGCGGTCAAGAGTACCAAGGGCCGATTTATGCAGGCGGACGGCGGCACGCTCTTTCTCGATGAGGTCGGCGATATGCCGCTGTCGACTCAATCGAAATTGCTGCGCGTTCTCCAAGAACGACAGTTTTACCCCGTCGGCGGCGAATCGCTGATGGAAGCCGACGTGAGAGTCATCGTCGCCACCAACAAAGACCTCGCGGAATTGGTCCAAAAAGGATTATTTCGGGATGATCTGTATTATAGAATTCACGTGATTCCGATCCGCGTTCCACCGCTCAGAGAGCGCAAGGAAGATGTTCTTCCTTTCGTGGAGCATTTCCTCAAGAAATTCGGCCAGCAGATGAAAAAGGACGTCAAAGGAGTGACGCCCGAGGCGTTGAAAAAGCTCATGCTTCATGACTGGCCGGGAAACGTGCGTGAGTTGGAAACGACCATCGAATACGCCGTCGCCATGACGCAAAAGGATATGATCAATGAAGATTATATCCTGCACACTAAGGGGAGCGCGCCGGACGGGGGAAAAGGAGGGGGCGGCCGCGAACGCCAGGACCTATCAAACGAGAGGCTCCGGTCGCTCAAAGACGCGCGGGACGCCTTCGAACGGGATTACTTGGTCCAAGTCCTCGCCATGACCGAAGGCAACATCACTCAAGCCGCCAAGCTCGCCGGCAAATACCGCGCGGACTTCTACGATCTTTTAAAAAAGCACGACCTCAAGGTCGAAGATTTCAAGCGCTCGAAAACCGCCCTGCCGAACTGATCGGTGTTGCCAGTCCGCCGTGCTAGGGATATGGCAGTTAACTTACCGGCGGGTCGCCGATATAAGACCCGCCACCGTTGATCGAATCATTGGCTCCTTAAAGCTCCAATTTTCTTTTCCTCTTTCCGACCTTTTTCTGGTAGATTCTGAGTAAACCCCGCCTCTTGAGGCGGGCACAATTAAATGGGGTTTTCAAAGGGGGCGAGCATTCCCTTTGGTCGCGAGCGGGGTTCAAACCCGGCTCGCGAGTTCACTTGATTAGCTCATCGTTCCGCGGGACGCCCGGTCGCGCGAGAATGGCATCTGCTGCGGCGATCTTTGAGGACCATATGTCGCGGGATAAGCCTCTATTGCGAGCGATAAAGCTGCTTTCCCTTATCGAAAGAAATGCCAACGGCCTTCGCGTAACGGATATGGCCGAACAGCTCGGCGCAACGCCACGTGCCATATACCGGGATCTCGGAGTTTTAGAAAAGCTCCCGGTTCAGCTTTACACGGACAAGAACGGCAAGGAGAGCTACTGGAAGATCGATCCCGATTTTCGGAACCGGCTTTCCATACCGTTCACTCTTTCAGAGCTTCTCTCCCTCTATTTTGCCCAGGACTCCATCCGTCCCCTGGACGGGACCGTTCTTCATGATTCCTTGCAAGCGCTTTTCGAGAAAGTCTGGGCGAATCTTCCCAAGCCTCTTTTCAAAGAGATGGTTGGTTTGCGCGGCAGCTTCCTTTCGGGGATTCCCGCCCAGAAAGACTATGGCGTCTATCGCGAGTTCATCAAGGTAATCCAGGAAGCCATCGAAGGCCGGAGGGTTCTGCAACTTCTCTATCACCCCCGGGATCGATCTCCAGCCGAGCGCAAGGTCAACCCCTACGCCGTCCATCTTCGTAATGGAACGTTCTATCTGATCGGTTACTGTCACCTACGAAAAGCCGTCAGGACCTTCGTCGTGGACCGCATGCAGAAAATTAAGATGACCGAGGAGTCCTTCCCAGCGCAGCTAGGATTCTCTCTGGAGAGTTATCTGCGCCACAGCTTCGGCATGTTCCGCGAGGACTTGGTCCGGGTCAAGGTGCGCTTTGACAAATCCCTGACCCGCTACCTCCTGGAGCGCTGCTGGCATCCGAGCCAGAAGAACAAAAAACTCAAAGACGGCTCCTTGGAGCTCGGCTTCGAAGTGGCCGGAATTAAAGAGATAAAGACCTGGATTTTGGGCTTCGGCTCGCTCGCCAAAGTCCTCGAACCGGGTTCCCTGGTGAAAGAAGTCAAAGACGACCTGACCAGGTCGCTGAGGTTTTACGCAAAACCCTAGGTTTGCCTGTCAAGAAAACCCAAGAACATGCGTCACGATTCGACAAACGTCTGTGGTATACGAAAAACTTCCCTTTAAGTCTTTGAGCGGACCGGCCCGCCTGCCTGGCGGCGGGCAGGCCCGATGATGTAGGAACTGACAGGAATGAAGACACTTCAACAATTTGCCGCTAAGCCCGAAACTATTCCCGCTTCGACATCGTGGTATTTGGCCGACCTCGGCGAAGCGCGCGGTAAGCAGGAGCTTTTCACCAAGCAATCGCCGCAGCGCCTGAAAGTCTTGCGCCAGCACGCGTTGATCGAGAGCGCGGTTTCGTCCAACCGGATCGAAGGCGTCACGGTGGATCAGTCCCGCGTCGGAACCGTCATCTTCGGCAAATCGCTCCTGAAGGACCGTGACGAAGAGGAAGTGCGGGGTTATCGGGACGCGCTCACGCTCATCCACGAGCAAGGCGCTCGGTTGCCGGTTTCAGCGCAGACGATAAAGAAGTTGCACCGATTGACGCGCGGCGATATCTGGGATGCGGGAAAATATAAAGACCAAGACAGCGACATCATCGAAAAATACCCTGACGGACGCGAACGAGTGCGTTTCAAAGCGGTCCCCGCAGCAGAGACGGAAGCTTTTATGCGCGAGTTGTTAGAGTTGTGGAATCGCTCCCTGCGCGAGCGATGGGTGCATCCCCTTATCGCCCTTGCGGCTTTCAATCTCGACTTTCTTTGCGTTCACCCGTTTCGCGACGGCAACGGCCGGGTCTCCCGGCTGCTTCTGTTGCTCCATCTCTACCACTTAGGTTTTGAGGTCGGTCGCTACGTCAGCTTGGAGCGTCTTATCGAAGAAAACAAAGAACGCTACTACGAAACCTTGGAGCAGAGTTCTCAGGGCTGGCACGAGGGTACGCATAACCCGTGGCCTTACGTGAACTATATGCTTTTTATCCTCAAGTCCGCATACAAGGAGTTCGAAGAACGGGTGGGGCAAACCGCCTCACCGAAGGGTGCAAAGACGGAGCTTGTCTTGAACGCAATCCGTCGCCAGAGCGGAGAATTTCGGATGGCGGACATTGAGCATGCTTGCCCAGGAGTCGGAAGAGAATGGATGCGCGTGCTCCTGGGCAATTTACGGAAATCGAGAGAGGTCACTTGCCGGGGCAGAGGCCCGGCGGCCAGGTGGCGCTACAAAGGTAGAAAGCGTAGCACCCTCAAGTGAGGGTATTAGAGAGGGTATGATCCTGCGACATGTCCAATGGGTGCGGATCAAAGGCTGATAAGATAAGCACATCACGAAAGGCCGAAGTGATAAGGACTCGGTATACCACATTAATGTGGTAATAAACGTGGTAATGGCTCAAAGCTCGCCTTTCTACGGGCGCCGACGGCATCTCAATGGATGAGCACAGCATCACTGCCGGTCTGCTTATAAACGTAATGTCAGCGATTTCTGAGGAGCGCTGGTGCGCCGGCTGGATGCACAGCCTTGAGTACATGTTATGGGATGCGGTCACTGGGAGGCGAGAAGGCATTTGCTGCCCCGAAGAGATCGAGCAGTTAAAGTACCTCTCGGAAAAATGTGGCGGATGGATCATTTGGGATGAGCAGACGAAAGGTGAAAGGTTTGTGCCGATGCAGGACTGGCTGCGGTTGTATGAAGCGCAGCGCCTGAAGGCATCCGAATAAAAGTGAAAGCGCGCCGTGGCAAAAGGCATCGGTGTCGCATATCACTAAATGAAGGCCGAACAATACGCGCTGGTTCGATTGAACTCTAGCCGAATGGGGTAGATCGTCCCCTGAACTTCCGCAGGTAGGTTAGATGCGAGTCAGGAAGGAGTGAAGAGGTGGCCATTGACGCAAAAATTTATCAGCTAAAAATCACGCTCAAATACATTCGCCCGCCGATCTGGCGGCGCATTCAAGTCCGGCGCGATATCGCGCTAGCCACGCTGCACAGGGTTCTACAGGTTGCGATGGGCTGGTATGACTGCCACCTCCATCAATTCAGAGCGGGGAAGACCTATTACGGCACGCCGGACATAGATGAGTTCTCCGAGCTGAATCTAAAAGACGACAGCCGAGCGCAACTCGGCCGGGTTCTGACTGAGCCGAAGCAGAAGTTGATTTACGAATACGACTTCGGCGACGGCTGGGAACATGAAATTGTGCTGGAGAAAGTTTTAGCGCCCGATCCCGCTGTTCGGTATCCGCGCTGTCTCGGCGGCGCGCGCGCCTGCCCGCCCGAGGATTGCGGCGGTGTCGGCGGCTACGCGAGTTTTCTGGCGGCGATCCGCGACCCCGACCATGAAGAGCACGACGAGTATCTGCAGTGGGTCGGCCGCGAATTCGACCCAGAAGAGTTCGACTTGGAGGAATTCGATATCGCGTTGAGGCATATCGAGTGAGTGGATTGGCGACGGAACCAATCGAAGCGATTGAACGGCTGGAAATTTTGGAACGGTTGGAACTGGGCTTTGGAATTCGACATTGAACTTTTGAACCGGCTTTAGTCTGTAACGACTTGAACGGAGCGACCTGCCCCTGTCTGCCGAGCGACAGGCAGGCGTCGCCAGGCAGGCGGGAGCGGTTGAACGTTTGGAACCATTTGAACCGGGGCGGTAGATGTAGCGCGGGGCCAAGTGGAACGGAGCGCCTGTACCTGAGCGTAGCGAAGCGAAGTCGAAGGGCCTGAGCCTAGCGAAGCGAAGGGCAGCGATTGAACGTCTGGAACGGTTGGAACGTCTGGAACCGGGGCAATGGATGTGGGGGAGTTTAAGTGGAACGGTTATTCTTAGGAGTCGTGACCTCGGATGTCAAAATTCCATGCTATAGCTGACAGCGAGCCACTCGAGGATAAGATGCGGCAACTTAAGGCGGCCCTGGTAAAGCAGTATTCCGACTCGGAGGAGCCAGAGAAGATAATCCGAGAAAATTGGCGAAATCACACCGGCAGGGAGGCTTTCATCCTCTTGACACTCCCTCTCTGTCCGGCTAAATTCACATCAGTATTTACTCCCCGCTGGATCAGCCGTAAGGCCTCCGGCGGGGTTTTGTTTTTCTGGGGGGGCAAAGATGCCTCCTGAACCCGCGGTCAAACGAACTGTCGCCTTCATAGACGGACAGAACCTCTTCTACGCGTCGAAAAAAGCTTTCGGTTATCCCTATCCCAACTACGACCCCAAGGCATTGGCGGAATGCCTTGCCGCAGCGCGCGGTTGGAGCCTGACCGAGACATTCTTCTATAGCGGCATTCCCGATCCGATCGACAACGCCTTTTGGAATCATTTTTGGACGGCGAAGTTGGCCGTCATGGGGACGCGAGGCGTTCAGACCTTTTCGCGCGCTCTTCGCTATCGCAACCAAACTGTCCGCATGCCCGACGGGAGCGCCACGACGATTCTCGTGGGCCAAGAAAAAGGCGTCGATATTCGCATCGCTCTCGATGTGGTGCGACTTGCTCGTGAAAATCGATATGACGTGGCTTTGATATTCAGCCAGGATCAAGACCTCTCCGAAGCGGCGGACGAGGTAAAGGCCATTTCCATGGAGCAAGGAAGGTGGATCAAGGTTGTCTGCGCCTTTCCTATCAGCCCGACAAGCGACAATCGCCGCGGCATCAATCGAACCGAATGGATCAAGATTGACAGAGCCACTTATGACGGATGCCTCGATCCCAACGACTATAGACCGAAAAAGAGATGAAACTCGAGACCAAAGAGCGCAGAGGAATTATGCGGGCATTGCGGAAAGCCGCAGAAGGTAACAAGGAACGGGGTCGGAGGATCAAAGAAGAGGCGAGAAAAATTTTTGCGATGGACCTGATCTGTCAAACTGAGATGTTATGGTGGCAACCGGAATGAGGAGACGAACGTCGGATGTCGAGCTTTGACGAATGGTTCCAGCGCGCCACGGGAAATGGCCCCCTTCCCTTATCAACGGCGGTTTGCGGAGGAAGGCGAGATTTCAAAGTTAGTCGGTGTGCGGGCTCGCGATTGCCGGCATCTCCATAGCACCGCGCGCCTGCGCCTGTACCTGAGCGTAGCGAAGCGAAGTCGAAGGGAAGCGCTTGAACCTTTTGAACAGGATGATCGGCTTCCCTGGGGACGGAGATCAAAGACGACCTGGAAAGGGCGCTGAGGTCTTACGCGAAATCCTCGGGTCGCTTTTAGAGTGATAAAATTTCGAGAACGTGTGTCACTTTTCGACAAACGTCTGTGGTATAGGATGGGCTTGTTTTGGGTCCGGGCGGCATGGCACGAAGTGATCTATAACTCAGAGCCGTTGCCTGTACGGAGACGCGGTCGGGGCGAGAGGTCGTTGACTAAGACGGAACTGACGAAGAGCATTGAATCTTGAACT
>JAUYJC010000165.1 GCA_030688735.1 Deltaproteobacteria bacterium | reverse complement strand
CCCACGCTCCCGTGCGACATGTGATCAAAGAAAAGCGATATTCCGTGATTTTTCCAGAAGGTGTACCCTATTTCTAACGCGATCCGCGGCAGAACTCGAGAACCAAATCCACAATCGTTGTCTACCCGGCATTTAGTCTCGTTCTTCTTCAGCGGCCCTGTGTGAACCGCCGTGCTCAACCCGCCTGAAATCCAAAGATTCTTGGTGAAATCATTGGTGAGGCCGTCCAGGAACTCGTTGGACAAACTAAACTCATAGTTGAAGATTCCGAAATAAAAAGCGCTCGTATCTCCAACGAAATTCGGAGTGGCGCCGACAATCGGATAGGGAGAGCCAAGCCAACGCCACCATTTCCACCTTGGAGCATTGAACTGCACCTCCCAGTTGGGATCAACCCCGTTTTCCCTCTTATCGCTTATGAATCCAACATCATGCAAGAGTATGCCGAACGTAACCTTGCGAACCCAGGGCTTTACTTCGCTCTTATCCGCGCTACCAGCTGCGCTTTCCGCTGCGAACCCAGTTCCTGAAAGCAGAGAAGTAAAGAAAAACAACGCAAGAATAATCCGCGAATTCATATTAGCGAGAAAGATAACATCAGAAAACAGTATTTTTCAAGCGCTTCTATCAGATCTGAAGTTGAATCGTTGACGCTGGATTTAATCTCCGCATTCGATCCTGTCGACCTTGGAGACTGGCTGGATTGAGGCAACTCCAGACCGGGTTACATCTACGGACCCGTTGACCGTTTACCAAGACCCGTTCACGTTTATCTAGGTTCAAGGAAACGCAAGTGTCCAGCAATAGATTAACACGGCGACTGCCGCAGTGCCGCAGGCCCATTGGATACGCAACCTCGGCGGACGCGGCGTAACCAAAGCGATGAGGATTCCTAGACCAACGCCAACCAGAAGACCGCAGAGATGAGCCCAAATATCAACTCGCGGTCCGCCAGTGCCGAGCATACCGAGAAGGGCAAGAGCCGCGGCCACCGGCAGCCAAGCGCGCCACCGGCTTATGGCTCGACGGCGGCGCCGTATCGCACCGAGGCTACCGAGGATACCGATCGCGCCAAAAACCGCCGTGGAGGCACCTACCGCGACGTGAGGCGAACCGTGCAGAAAAGCGTTGGCGAGATTGCCGCCCGCCCCGGCTAGCAGAACGAGAGCGCCACCAAGCCCCACACCCACCATGCTAGACACGGCACCGAGGAATAATGCAGCGGCGACAGCATTGCTCAGTGCGTGAGCGACATCGGCATGGAGCGTGAGAGCGGTCACGGTACGCCAGATCTCACCTTGAAGTATTCGCTCGGCATCCGCGCTGCCGCGCGCGAACCAAGACAGCGCCGGCAGCCACTGAACCGTGATAGAAAAAAATATCAGGAGCATCAGCGCAACGGCAACTCCGGCGAGCCAGCTCCCCGACCCCATCGGCTCGACGGGCTCCGCTACTTTCCGCGGGTTCTCCCGCTCGTATGCCGAGAGACTGGCAAGCGCTCTATCCACCTCTGCTTCCGGCACGCTGAGAACGACGCCGTCCGGTGTCCACCGCAGGCTCGGTGATAGCCCCTGAGCCAGAAGCACAAGCTCCCACTCCTCGGCCAAGTGGTGGTCGCTTGTGACGCGCAGGAGGACTTGCGAACCTTGGTTCATCGCTGCGGTTCAACGTTCAAGGTTCCATGTTCAACGAAAGACAAACTCGGTCGACACTTCCACGTTTCGGCAATTCCCGAAACGTCGAAATATTTGAAAGCAAGCGGCGGCGGCGAATTCACCGCCGATGCGCCGAGGCTATGCTTGACGCCCTTTGCAAATGTTCCAGACCGGGAAAAGTAGCCTGTCCCATTTTCGTCCCCCTCTCCCACTCTTAGCATTTTAACGTTTGAAACGACTTGAACGACTTGAACGAGGCTCTATAACAGGCCACAGCAAGTTCCAAAACCTGACGCTCGAAGCTTACTTGCAGACATGGGCTAGTCCACGGTCTCCGAGATATAGTAGTCCAAAAATCGCCGCAGTGCGTTGCCTTGGGTCTCAAGCTCCACGATCGAACGCGACTCCGCTTCGCTGTGGGCTTTGGGCGCGCCGAGAACCGATGCCATGATTTGGATGCGGACGTTCTTGACCAGATTAATCCCCAGTCGTACCAACTCATCAAGGTCACCGCTGACCACCGTGGCGCCGTGTCCGCGCAGTAGAATCGAGTTGTGGCCTGCCAAGACCCGAGCGAGATCGTCGCCGAGGGCCGGCGTCACGATCAACGAGGGAGAATCGAAAATGGGCGTTCCCTGGTAAAAGAACACGCCGCAATTCGCCACCACTTTGACTCCTTGTTCCACCACGCTTGCGGCAATAAGCTCGTCGGGATGGTAATGGAGGATACATTTCACCTCCGGCCTGGCTCTGTAGATCGATATGTGCATCGGTGTTTCACCGTTGGGCTCGCCGAATCCTTCGAGCTTTTCACCTTCCATGTTCAGGATGATGAAATCACGCATGGACACTTTTCCCGGCGGCATCTTAGGGGTGCTTAGAATACGATCCTCGGCGGCGCGCAATGTCACATGTCCGAAGCCGTCGAAAAGTTTTTGGCTCTGGAAGATCTTGCAGGCGAGGAGAAGTTTTTCTTTCAAGAGTTCGACAGGGTCCATGCGAAATCTCCTTGTTGCGTCAATCTAATATTCCCTGCAGCTTGCTGCGTGCACCTTCAAATGGGGTTTCCAAAGGGGGCGAGCATCCCCTTGGTCGCCTGCGGGGTCAATACCCCGCAGGCGAAATGCCTGGTTTATTTGACGGGCAGATCCAGAGGGATGCCAACTAGCCGACGGCCTCCCGACGATGTCACGTGAATCGTGTCGCCGAACATGACTCCGACGTCGGTTTTCCAGCGCGGATTGTGGATGTCGATATTGGTCCCGAAGATCATATTTTCCTCGAGAGCAAAATCAGCCATGTCATCGAACGCCATGCGTCCCCAGCCCGGTTTATACACGATGGTTGGAAAGTCAGCCGAGGACAGGCCGTGATTATGAAAACCCAACTCCAGATAATCCAGACCGCGGGTTATCACGGGCTCACGCATGGCCGCTGCGATGTCCCGCACCGTAGCGCCCGGACGAAACTTTTCGACGGCCGCGTTGAGGCATTCCACAGCGACCGCGTGCAACTCTCTTAACTCTTTCGGCGGTTCGCCCACAACCACTGTAAACTCTACAGCTGAAAGGTATCCCGCGTAACTTACGTGAAATTCGCAAATGACGATGTCACCCTTGTCGAGCTTGCGAGTCGTCGGGCAAAGCGGCTGATCATTGCCGTGGATAAGCCTTCGCCGCATGGTTTCACTTCCTTCAATCGGGCCCGAGCTCATCAGGATGAAAATATTGGGCTCGGCGCCCTCGATCAGCTGCGTTCGAATCATCGCGGCGTAAAGCTCGTTCTCTCCCACTCCGGGTGCCGCTGTCTCGATCATGGTGTCGACGACTTTGCGCGCAATGGCGCCGGAAATTTCGAGCATTCTGATTTCCTCGGCGCTTTTAACGCGCCGCAACTCCTCGACCATCTCGCTCTCGTCGGTGAGAGTCACATCCGGCAAGCCCGCCTGAAGAGCCAGGTAATCGTGATAGGTGAGATTATTTCCCGCCACCACGTTGCCGTAGGACACCACGCCTATCCGCCCGCGCTCGAAGCTGCGCGCTTTGATTTCTTCGATAATGCTTTTCATGGAGTAGGGCCGGAGATCCTGGACCCAGTCCTGAGCCGCCACATAACCGTTGTACGGAACGCTCATGTGACGCGGCGCGCTAAATAGCGTCACCTCTCCGTGATGAGGGAAAAGCGCTATGCCACCGTGCCAGCTCCCGACTTGGGTGAGATATCTGACATTGGTCATGCCGAGGCCCTGAGATATTGTATTGCCCCAGACAACCAGGCAGTCGATCGCCTTGGCTGCCATACGATCGCGGGCGGCGCCCCAGCGCCGGTCGCGCTCCCGAAGAGACAACTGCGGCAAGTATGGCTTTAGATCCATGATTCGAGGTTCCATCAAACTCTCCTCTCTGAGCCGGATCAAATAAACGACGCCACTTCGCGGGCGGGGCTTTTACCCCGCCCTTGACCAAAGGGGATGCTCGCCCCCCTTGGAAACCCCACAATATTGTTCCCGCCTCAAGAGGCGGGGTTACATTTGAATACAGCAAAAGGGGTGCAAGCCACAACCGCAGTCGAGAGCGGATTGCACGCCAGTGGGGAGAGCAAGGGTTTTTAACGCTGGTTCCTGCAATGACGGTGGATTAGAAGCGCCTTCTAAAAATACGCAATAGGTCCCCAGAAATTTTCTTGAGCCGGTCGGAAAAAGTCTGAAGCTGTCGCGTTACCCTGGCTTTACTTTGAGGGATGGGTTTTGTACAGGCGATCAATGAAGCCGCTCTCGTCGAGCATGCGAAGAATCCGGTCGTCAACCATCTCCTCCAACTTCAGGTTCTCGACCAGCGGGTTACGCAGCTTCATGAACCGCTGGATATTACGCAGCCCTTCAACCGTGGGAAACGGTTTTTTTTCTATCCCGCCGACAAGGTCCCGATAGCCATCTTCCGCAATCGCCGGATCAGAGAGTTTGAGTTGCTTCATCATGGTTGCGATAACCGCGCCTTTGTTCCTTGGCGCCAGGCTAAACGCGATTCCTTCCAGTATCCCCTTGAGTACGCCTTCGAGAGTCTCGCGCTGCTCCCGAAGGTAGGCTCCCCTGACGGCCAATCCACTTTGGCTCAAGGGAATGTTAGCCTTCTCCAACTCCGCGAGAATCGTGAACCCCTTTTGCTTAAGCCTGCGGCTAAACGCCCCGTCCAAAACGGTCGCGTCAATCTGCCCTCCCTCAAGAGCCTGCACCAGGACCGTTTGATCGCCTATTGCCAGTAAGTTGATGTTATCCCGGCGCGGGTCGAGGCCCAGATGTTCCAGTCCGAGCATGGCGCCTAACCAGACTGTGCCTGCAAGGGTTTGGACTCCAAAGCGTTTGCCGCGAAGATCCTTCGCGCTCTTGATGCCGGGCGCCGCCACCACGTCGTAGCTGAGCCGGTTGGTCAGGGAGGCAACCATCTTTAAATCCGCACCGCCCCCGACAGCGCCCAATACCGTAGTTCCTCCGGTGTAACCGATGTCGACATCGCCAGAAGTTAGCGCGGCCACCAAAACGGGAGCCTGGCGGATGAAGATTGTGTTTCCCGCGACCCCGTATTTTACGAAGAAGCCCTGGTTCTGAGCGACCCAGAGCGGGACCACCCTGGCACTCATGGCGGCGTGAGCGATGATGGTTCTTGTGGGCGCTGTCGCCGCCTCGATCCCGCAAATGTTACCAGCTAGCAGAAAAACAGGAAGCATCAACCATGGTAGTTTAACCACTGTTGTGCAAAATACACGGAAAGGGACTAAAAGAAGTCTCGTAGGAACCTCCATAAGGAGATGGCGGAGCCATATCACTATCCACGCAAAAGAGTCAAGTTAACTTGGGGGGAATCAGGGTGAATTTGTTCTCGCGAATTTGTTTGAAAAATCAACGATGGCCCACCTTTTGGAAAACACGACAAATCAATTGGTTATGGAGAGAACAAATTT
>JAUYJC010000157.1 GCA_030688735.1 Deltaproteobacteria bacterium | reverse complement strand
ACCAGCAGGACCTTATTGCCCGTGCCGGCAAAGGCATGGCGAAGAAAAGGAAAGGACCGGCCGCCGCAAAAGTTCTCGAGAGCAGCGACCTGTCCGAGATCTTCGGCATCGACATCGCTGAGTCACCGGCCAAGCCAGGGCGCAGGCGCCGAACTCCCCGCAAGTAAGGCTTCGATCCACTCCGACAGTGAGTAAATTTACTCAATGTTAAATGATAGGAATTTGCTTATTAGAGCCCGACGCGGATAACTGAAAACCGGCTCTATCAGCCGCTTGCGGGCCAGCCATCAACGGCTCAATAGAAGCGGTGAGTCCCGTGGCGCCGTTCTCGCGTTCTCACGGTGGATCTCCAGGAAGCCACGAGCGAGCCTGGTATCCGCGTTGCCGAATATTGTGTGATGCTCAATCAGTGGCAACTCCTCTATGGCCGCGGGGAGAGAGACAACGTTCCGAGGCCATGCTGTGGGTTACGTGAAAAGACTCCCCTGTAACTTCGACCGAACATCCGAAAAGTACAATGTCCCCTTTCCCCCCCGGAATCCCCGGAATCCCGCGCTACTTGGTCAGCCCATCAGCGCAGAATCCCTGTGCGACGAGCAAACTCGGCAGCTGTTTCTCGCAATAGATCAAAAGCTCGTGGCCGGAATAAGTCGCGATTGCTCTGTCTCTTAATTTCGGGAGCTGCTTTCGCAAGCAGACGACATAAAGTGCGCAACTCCGTCGGTCCTGGCTGACTTGGACGATATGGAAAAATATCAAGCAGAACGGCTACCATACCCTGTATTGTTCCCTCATGAATGTTGACCTCATAACCATTTAGGTCGCTGAGCGACTTCTGCAAGCGGTAGCGATCAGACTCAAGAAGGTACCAACTCCTCTTCGATCCAGCCAAAAACGAGGCTACAGCAAGTCCTGCTTCGAATGGCATATTAAATCTCGGGCAACGCGGTGCGGATGGGAGAGCTGAACACGGGACAAGTCATGGATAGAAATGTCGCAGGATCGAATCAGCGTGAAGATGCGGCGTAATCGATCTTTTGTAGGTGGAACTTCTAAAGTCGATCGAGGATATGCACCAAGGCCAACAATCGAGGCGATTAAGGCAAGGTAAAGACGCTCATAATGATTGTCGAACGGAACGTTAATAAAAACATTGGCTCTATAATCCGCCATCCTAGTTGGAAAGGTAACGTTCGGGGCTTGTTAACCCTTGAGATGTTTACTGACGAGTTTAGTCATTTCGAACATCGTCACCTGACTCCTACCACCAAACACAGGCTTTAATTTGGCATCGGCGTTGATGATAACTTTGCGTTTTTTGTCTTGCAGGTCGTTTTTCTTAATATATGCCCAAATCTTTTTACTTACCGTAGTCCTTGGGATGGCGCGGTTTCCAACCACCGCGCCTAAAGCAGTGTCTGGTTGCATCGGCGTCATGTAAATCGCTGTCCCGTTTTTCCCCAAAACTTTGTCAACGATTTTCCTGGCTTTTTTCGTTTCCTTTGTCATGAAGCAAGGATAGGTCCAGTAAATGACCTTGTCAAGCAAATCGCGTTCGAAGTGTTTGCACCTGTAATTCTCTAACCTCGCGCACGAAGTTTTCCGGCGATCTCGCGGAATTATTCGAAGGCGGCTTCCAAGTCTTCGACGATTCCGTGGTTGAGAACGTCGGACTTGGGAAGGTTGCCGGAGTCTTCGCGACGTTCCTCACAAGCCGATCGATCGGTAGCCCATTGAGAGCCAGCGAAATCAGTATTATGTCCCCGGAATCCCAAAAGCAGCCCGTCCCTCTTTCCTTGCGGAACCGGAGTACGCTGTGTTAAAAAAGAGATTACCATCATGGGTCTCTTCCACGTTCCAGCTCGTCTGAGCGGACCGACCGGCCGGACCGAGGTAGTCGAGCTTCTTGTAGATTCCGGTGCGACATTCGTCGTTGTCCCTCAGAGCCTCGCGGATCGGCTAGAACTGCGACCGAGCCGAACATGCCCAATCCAGACTGCGGGCGGCAGGGATGAAACTTGGCCCCTCGCCGACGTACGGCTTACAGTCGATGGTGACGAAGTCAACACAAGATGCTTAATTTCTCCAGCGGGACCCGCTCTGCTCGGGGCAGTGGCCCTTGACAGTCTCCTGCTCGCAGTCGACCCGGTCGCCAAACGTCTGGTCCCTGTGAAGGGATTCGTCGGTTAATCTATTTTCCACGATTTCCTGGACAAGAACGTCGGCATCGGGAAGGTTGTCGCACCCGTCGAGGCTTTGCTCGCAAGCCGATCGATCAGCAGCCGATTGAGAACCGGTGAAATCCGCATTATGTCCCCGCTGTCCCTACACCTTTTGAATACGCTCCTTGTTAATCCATTTAAGGAACGTCGGCTCTGATTTTGAAGTCGACGATATTAGAAACACTTTCTTCTTCGCTCGCGTCAAAGCGACTAGAAAGCTACAAATGTCTTGATCTGATGTTTTTCCAGTCACCTTGTCTTTTATGAAATACCGATCATCGAAATGCGTTATGAAGACATATTCAGCGGCAAGGCCCTTCGAGCTCTGAATGGTCGTCGCTTGTATAGGGATTTTTCTAAGGCCACGATCGCCTATCTTTCTAGATTCAAGATCAAGCTCTTCCTTCAAGAACTCTCTCACCAATTCATACGAATCACGACCGAGAAGTTTTAGAGCTTTATCGGCCTTCTCGCTATCTACGTCAGTCCCACGCTTTACACTCTTCAAAAGCTTAAGCGACTCGGCAACTTCAGATCTTCGAGCTGGCTCCAATAAATCATAAACACGTTTCGCTCCTTCCTGAGTGGTCTGTTTCAAGAGACGTTTGAACTCTTCGCCACGCAAAAGAGACCTAACTACTATCCGCCAGCCGAGATTACTCTTTCCATCATCTAGAAGGATTTTTAGTCCATCTAACAAGGTGGCTGTTTTTTCATTTCGGCTTTCTCTAGACATGATATTCTCAAAACCTTTGCTTTTGAGAGCTTCGACGATCCCCCGAGATTGTACCCTAGTAGGGGAAATGATGAGAATTGAGAATCTTTCCTTCATCTCTTCGGCTATTTTACGGATTTGCTTTTGAATAAACCAAGGAAACTGCTTTGCGTGCAATTGGCAGTAAATAATTTTCGGATATTGTTCGCTGACTTTATCTTTTTCTTCGTCTTCAAAGTACCGATACGCTTTACTAATTCTCCCGTTCAAATAACCAGATGTCATCGCCGCTGTAACAATGTCATTCGCAGCATCGACTATCACCCGAGTACACCTAGAACAATAGGGTAAACTGAACGAAACGTATTCTGCAATCGTGTCGCTATGTCTCTTCCTTATGTGTTCGGGACTTGCGCTCTTGAAATCATACAATGCTTGGTCATCATCTCCAGTAAGAAGTACGGGGCTCTTTTCGGCAAGCAGATCGATAAGCGAGACTTCAAGTTTATTGAAATCCTGAAATTCGTCGACCAGGACCTGATCGTAGGCTGGAATTTGTTCCTTTTGGCGCTCGAAGTGTTTAACAGCCGCAAAAACAATATCCGAGTATCCGTGGTAGTTCTCGTAGTACTTCCTTCGTTCTTCATAGAAGCCTAAGAGTTCATTGTCGTCTTCCCTGTTATAAAACAATCGATCAAAGTCAATTTCCCTATCCAGTAGAAGTTTCGCGTCTTCCTTAATTACCAACGACAGCTTGGGAAACACGTTTACATCGTGTCCATTGCTCGCAGTTCCCAAGACGTTGCGAGCAAAACTGTGTAAAGTTCTTACATCGGAAAGTCCGTACAGGTCCAAAGATAGATCTTCGACAAGACTGTTTACAAAAGTGAGCGTTAGGGACCGCTTTGTTGTCTTCAAAACCTCTCTAAAAAGATACGTCTTCCCGGTACCTGGGCCAGCAACAACTATCTTCTTCTTAGATGTAGAGCGTACAATAGCGTCAACATATTTTTGTCGTTCTGCTTTCGCCTCCTCATATTTTCCTTTTGGACTCATAAGACGTTCGGAGCGACAGATCGTTTGCCTAAAAGATCTCCTTTGACCGCTCTGTCGAGGATAGACGGCATCAGCGCGTCGAGTTCGGCGGCGGTCTCGGATTGCAGCGTTTTCAGCGTATCCACCTGTGACTGCAACGCGTCCAACTCGGCTACGATGCGGCATTGCTCGACAAGAGGCGGCACGGGCAGTCGGAAAGACTTTGCGTTGCCACCGCTGATGCCAATGTTTCCCGCAGTCGTCTTTCCAATCTCTTCGACCTGTTCTCGGACATTTCGCGAAGAGAGCGCAAACACAAGAAAGTCTGGAATCATCTTTGAATGGTCTGGACGTAGCCGCATCAATTTATCCGGGTAAACACTGTAACAGGGATCATTCCCTTTGTAGATTCCGGGTTTTGCAACCCGGTTTATGTCGCCGTTGTATCGGACGATAAAGACATCGTTGTTGCGCAGTTCAAATGGTGCCGCCTCCTCTTTTGAAACCTCAACGAGTTTTATGGCCGTCAGATCTACGAATCGACTCGGTGAACTGGAAACAGCATTAATCCGGAGCATTGGCCTGCCATTGCTTACAATCTCGGGCTTAGGAGAAAGGCCATTCCTCGGCGATTCCGTGAGTAGCTCACCTAATGGATGGATCGGCCAGCCGGCTTCATCAAGCAAACGAGAAGTCGCCCTCGAGACAATCACCTCCGCCCCTTGCGTTGCCTGCTGGCGGAGGGTGCGGGCCTCGTTGATTTTGGCGGCCAGTTCTTCGATCCGCGCCACGATCCGCCGCTGCTCTGAAAGCGGGGGGAGGGGAACTTTCAGAGCGAGAAACTTCTCTTCTTTGAGACGATTTCTACTGGTCGGAGTGCCGCCTGTGCTTAAACCCAAAGCCTCGTCCCACGCGGAGGTACGAGAAAAATACTTCCACAAGTAAAGCGGATCAGCTCTGTCACGGTTGACGGCAAAACAGGGAAATTCGTTGGAAACGTAACAACCGGAATCCTGTTTCCTTGCGACTGCGAAGGAACCTTTCCAGGCGAAGAGGCGGTTATAAACGAAATCACCCTCCTCGACTCGGTAAGCCTTATCGGCCCGAATCTCTGAGCCAGGCAGAATGTCTTTGATGTAAAGCCCTTTCGCGTACCAGTGCGCGCCCAGGATTTTGTACGTCTTTTCAGGATCAACAGACTCCGGGCGACTTATTGGTTTCAGCACTTCACCGAGCAACACCAGCGGACTGGAAGTGTTCACGGCAACGGCTCTCCCAGCGCCCGTTTGATGTCAGCCATGATTTGCATGATGCGCTGCTCTTTCTTGAGAATATCGTCAGCGAGTTGTTCGGGAGGCAAATGTTCGAAGTCGCTGGCGGCGTTGGGGTTCTTGCGGTCGAGGTTGCAGCCGGCGGCGAGAAGTTCTGAAGCGGAGATTTTCCAGGCGCGGTCGTTCTCCTGGCGACTTTGCCACCAAGTCAGACAGCCGGCAAATTCTTCGAACTGAATGGGCTGGGTTTTGGTGTAGTTCTTCCTGCCATTCGGTAGCGGATGTTCGTAGTACCAGACCTCTTCCGTAGGATGAGAGCGGTCGAAGAACATGAGATTTGTCGGGATGCTCGTGTAGGGAGCGAAGACGCCGTTGGGCAAGCGAACGATTGTGTGGAGATTGAAGTCTTTGAGCAGTTCTTCTTTGATCCGAGCGCAGACGCCGTCGCCGAAGAGCGTGCCGTTGGGCACGACTACCGCGGCTCTACCGCCTGAGATATTTCCCTCACCCTTCCCTCTCCCAGAGGGTGAACCTGGGCGCCTGAGTTTGCGCATGATGAGTTGCAGAAAGAGCAGAGCTGTTTCCGAGGTCTGCTTGTCTTCGGGAAAGTTGCCAAGGATACCGCGCTCTTCTTCGCCGCCGAACGGCGGGTTGGTCATGATGATATCGACGCGCTCTTTGTCGCCGATCTCCCGCAGCGGAAAGCGCAGGCTGTTCAGCGGATCGATCTTCGGGGATTCCAGGCCGTGCAAAACCAGATTCATCTGAGCCAAGAGATACGGAAGCGGCTTCGCCTCACCGCCGAAGATGCTCTGGGTTTGAAGGATTTTCCGATCTTCAACGGTTTTACATTGCGTCTCGAGGTGCTTGAAGGACTCGACGAGAAATCCGCCGGTGCCGCAGGCCGGGTCGAGGATCACTTCGCCGAGCTTTGGATCGATGACTTCAACCATGAAACGGACGACGGGACGCGGAGTGTAGAACTCCCCGGAGTCGCCGGCGGCGTCGCGCATTTCCTTGAGCATCGACTCATAGAGATGGCCGAGAGTGTGGATCTCATCGCTGCTGGTGAAATGAATGTCATTTACCTTGTTGATCACGTCGCGGAGCAGATAGCCGTTGATCATGCGGTTGATGGTGCCTTTGAATACCGTAGCGATCACGTCGCGCCGGTCGCCGCCGTTGGCGCCATGCAGGCTGCGTAGATAAGCGAAGAGGCCGGGACCCTTCTTTCCATCAGGACGGACGGCTTCTTCGTTGTTGACGAAGCCGATCAGCTCGTCGCCTGTGATGCCTTCCGGCTTGGCTGCCCAGTCGCGCCAGCGGTACGGTGGCTCCACAGCTGGGCGAAAACGCTTGCCGCTCATTTTGGCTTCCTCTGTGCGAATCTGCTCCATGTCGTCGAGGAATTTGAGGAACATGATCCAGGTGAGCATCGGGAGCCGGTCGAGATCGCCGTTGAGCCCTTTGTCCTTCCGCATGATATCGCGGCAGGCTTTGACGATGGACGAAAGCCGCTGCGCGGTGGTTGCGGGTTGCGTGGATTTTTGATTGCGCGCCATAAACTATGTTCCCTTTTCCAGAAACTGCTTCGCCGCGTTCAGAAACTCGCGCGCTTGGGTAATTAGGAGACTCGCATCCTCAGCGGTTAAGTCGGACTCTATATCATAGTCTCCGGTGATCCGCTTATTGAAAGCTGCCACAAGCCACCGGTGATATCTCTTGTCTATCAGTCCGGGCTTGACGAACTGCTCAGCAAAAGCGTTGTGTACTCCCGCATGTCTTCGAAACCGCAATCCTTTTTCATTGAGCAAAGCCTGAGAAACATGAAACATTGCATAGTAGGCTCTACCGACGGCGAACTCCGAATCGCCGTCCTTTGCCAGATGTTCGGCAGCCAGCACCGACCGGGCGGCTTTCTGCAATAATCTCTCAGTTGTTTCTTTCAAGCGGGAACAGCCTCGTCACGAACGTTGGACAAAAAAGGGGTATCGCCGTGCAACCATTCGCGTTCACGAAAAAACACCAGACTGATGGTAACCCCGTATTTCAGCGAAAGATCCGCGGTAAGTTCCGCGGTGCGATCAACTTCGAGGGCGTAGCGCTCAAATTCCTGTAGCACAACCAAGACATCGAAGTCTGATTCGCGATCTGCCTCCCCACGCGCGTAAGAACCGAATAGATAAATGCTCTTCAGCTTTTCCCCGTAAACCAGCCGGAGCCCCGCTTTAAGTTCTCCCAAGATTTCTTGAATCGCGAGTTCAGGTTGCATTGGCCGAATTGAAGCTTCTCTGACTTGTGGCATGCTGTCGACGGTTGATTGATCGGCGTATTGGTTTTCCCCCTCGACACGCGTGGTGAGATGCAGGGTAGCCTGCGCTGAGGGATCAACGCCTTCCGGCATCTTCGCTAGCGCTTCGAGCAGTTCTTTTCTGGTCACTAGACCCTTTTTGATCCCGTCCTTGGCTACCGCGGATAGCCTCTCGTGGTCCAGGTGTGAGCGCGCAAGATCGAGAATAGTTCGAAGAGGCGTGGTAACGGGAAGATCGTCTCGCTTGTTTATCTCCGACGCGCTCAGGTCTGCTTTATGAAGGACGAGACTTTTGGCGGCGGCCTTACGAAAACCGAGCGGCACAGTTAGATGAATCTTTGCAGGAAGCAGATCCCCAAGGTCATATAGCGCCGCTGCCGTTTCGTGCGACATGACACCCTTTTTTCGGCTCCAGAGCCACCACCGCATCAGGTCCTCAAGTTCCGCCGCAGGAAATTTTTTAAGACGGTAAATCCCGTGATCTACTCGGAGCCAGTTCCCTTGTTTGACGTGAAAGTGCTGATGCGGATAGTCGTAGCCCAGCCTCTTAGCATCGGCTGATGTGAAATATCCCTGTTGGCTCTCGGCCACCTCGAAAAGGCGGTGGGATTTTTCAACTCTAGTTTCCATGCAAAATCCTTACATTAAACTTAAGGTTTTTGCAAGTTACGACTAAATATAAGCAAAATCCTTAAAGTCAATTTAAGCTTTATGCTTAAGACTTTAAATCCCTACAAGAACCTTACAGTCAATGTAAGGATTTGGGGCGACCAATTACCTAGGCGGCGTAAAGCAGGGCTTGTAGCGTATCCACAGCCTCTTTGAGTTTCTCTGCGCCGCCAAAGTAACCGGCGATCTCCACTACATTGCCCCGCTCCGAAATCGGCGGGACTTTGAGAACGTCCGGAATCACGAATTGCGCCGTGCCGTGCTCGGCATATTTTTCCAACAGTTCTCGCAGTATCGTTCGTGCCTCCGGTCCGTATTTCTCGAAGAAACTCTTCTCTTCCTTTTTAACCCGGTCTGCCCGCTCGCGGCGCGTGCGCAGCGGCGCGTTGAAGGCTAAGTGGCACAGAAGATCGAAAGGGTCGGCTTCGGGTCGGTTGCTCGACGACCTCAATTGATCGAAGTCGATCCCTCTTTCTTCCAATTTGCTGATAATCTCGGCACGCAGCGTTGGGTCGGCCCACTGCTTGCGCAGGTCAGCCGCTGACGGGTAAAGCGTTCGAACTTTCTCCGCAGCGTATTCCGAAAACTTTACAACCCGGAGTTGCTTACCGTCCGGGTCCAACTCGTAGACCAAATGGGCGGCGATCTCTACTTGGCCGCCGTCAAAATAGAGCTTGCGCCGCGGCCCTTCAGAATCGTCATTGATGGTCGGCATTGATTCTTGGTCTTGTTCGCTCACCACCGTGTCGGTCTGGACGATTTGGGAGATCAATTCGCCGGTCTCGCTCATCTCCTGCTCGGTGATAAAGGCGGGCTCGCCGTCAAAATCGGGGTCGGCGAAAAGCCGCGTGGCCGAGCCGGTGTAGTCGAGAATATTGAAATACAGTTTATCGTAATCGTCCCGAACGCGGGTGCCGCGCCCGATAATTTGTTTGAACTCGACCATTGAATTGACGACACGGGCAATCACAATATTCTTGCACGTCGGAATATCCACGCCCGTCGTGAGCAACTGAGATGTAGTCACGATTACCGGCGTCGTCGTTTCCAGTTCTTGAAAACGGCTCAAATGACCGCGGCCGACCGTTCCCTCTTCCGACGTGACCCTGCACACATAATCGGAATACTTCTTCGCCAAGTCATCGTTCAGATTGTTCAGCGCACGGCGCATCTCGTCTGCATGCTCCTGATCGACGCAGAAGACGATGGTCTTAGCGAACCGGTCTGTCTTTTTCAAGAAGTCCGACAGGTTCCGAGCGATTGCCTGCGTCCGGGCCTTGAGCGCGACCGCCCGTTCAAAATCCGCCGTTTGGTACTCGTTGTCCGGAATATCACGGCCGTAACGATCAAGGTCGCCTTGGCTTGGTCGCCAGCCGGTTGCGTCCCACTCGGTGACGATTCGGTGAACACGATAGGGCGCGAGAAAACCATCTTCGATTCCCTGGCGCAGGCTATAGGTGTAGATGGGATTCCCAAAGTAACGATACGTGTCGCGGTTATCACTCCTCAGCGGAGTCGCTGTCATACCCAACTGAAAGGCTGGCTGAAAGTAGCGGAGGATTTCGCGCCAATTGCTATCGTCTTTGGCGCTGCCGCGATGGCACTCATCCACGATCACCAGGTCAAAGAAGTCTTTGGAATACTCTTTGTAGAGACCAGGCCGGCGCTCGTCTTTGGCGAAGGCCTGGTAGATCGCGAAATACATCTCGCGCCCTTTGTTAACTTCACCGTTCTCGATCTTCCATCGCGCATCGCCGAAAGTCGAAAACATCTTGTCTTTGGGGTCGTCGATCAGAATATTGCGATCGGCGAGATAAAGAATTTTAGGACGACGATGTTCCGCTGATCGATTCCAGCGCATGGTCCAGAGCTTCCAGCAAATCTGATAGGCAACGGCGGTCTTTCCGGTGCCGGTCGCCATCGTCAGCAGCACGCGTTTCTTCCCCTGGAGAATTGCTTGGATCACGCGATTGATGGCGATCTCCTGGTAGTAACGCTGGCCTTTCCCGACCGCGCTATCGGCAGGAGTTAGAACGCGCTCCGCAACGGTATCATCGGTTAGCTTCTGCGATACCCGAAGTCGCCCCCAAAGCTCCCCTGGTTTTGGGAAAGCGTCGATTAACCGCTCTTGCCCGGAGGTGAAATCGAACTCGACGATACCGTGGCCGTTGGTGGAATATGCGAAGTTGAGTCCTAATATCTCGGCGTACTCTTTGGCCTGTTGAAGGCCGTCGCTGGGAAGCTTGTACGCCGCCTTGGCTTCAACAACAGCGAGCATAAAATCACGCGCGTATCGAAGTAAATAGTCTGCGCGTTTTGACGGCCGGCGACGGCCCTTAATGCCAACCACTACGATGCGACCGTCGGTGAAACTCTTTTGCTCGCTGATCTGATCGTCGTTCCAACCAGAAGCGTAAAGCTTCGGTAGAACGTATTTTCGACAGGTATCGGCTTCGGTAATCACTTATTCGTGGTCTCGGGCTTTCCTGGACTCAATTTCCAGGAATAGTACGCGATTCCGTGGGGGGATGACAAGGCAAGAGTGCCGTGGGGCTCGGAGAGCTATAAATTTCGAAAGGGTAACGTGGAAACAGGGAAAGACGCTGCGGAGATCGCTATGGGCAAACTTCGACGTTTCTATAAGTCTCAAATGTGTCCCGAGTGGAGGGGTCGCTTTCTGCCCCCAACCTCTCGTTTGCCACTTTGGTCCGAGGCGTGCTCCTCACGAAGCAGCGGGACGAAGCTGCGAGACAATTTCTCGGACGGTTGGAGTAGTCTCGATTCGGCGCAAAGTATTCAGCAGCTCTTGCGCCCTTGGCCGCCCTATGATCATGTCCGTGCAACCGAAGAACTTTTTCTCGACCTCCTCGTCAGTCAAGAAGAGCGGGGGGTGGCCGCGGATTTGCGTGGCTCGGTGGGTAAGCACGGTTCCATCGGACAAGGTGATGGTCACCAGGCCGAAGCGCCGGGCTTTGGACTCAAGTTCCCGAAGTTCAAGAGGAACGAAAACATGAACCTTCGTCATCAGGCGCTGTAGCTCGGCGCTCTGGATGACCGCCTCGTCGAAATGGCGCAAGCCGATCTCTCCATCACGGATGGCCACGGAAATCGCATACTCCAAGCTGAAGCGAGCCTGTTCGGCAGTTCGAATCCCATCCGGCCTGAGCAAGACCCTATAATCGCCCTGGTGAAGTCCACATTCAACTTTTTCGATTTGTTCTGGCACAAGCCGATTGGAGCTGCGCAGGGCGAGCGCCGCCTCCAAACAAAGATGCGTCGCGGTGCAGGTAGGGAAGCGTTTCAGAGAGACGCCGGGCGATGAGAAATGAAACGGCCGGCCAAGGGTCTCTTTCAGCCGAAGCCCGTTAACGGCATCGCCGAAGCCAAACAGTTCGCTCAGTCCTTTCTCCGCCTCCAGGGCGGTCGGGTTCGCCGTAAAACCTCTTGCCGCCAAAAGCGCGGCCACAACGCCGTTGCGCGCCGCCTGACCCGCGTGGAGGGGCTTGGTCATGCTGCCAAAGTTTGCCTGCACTCCTCCGGCCATCGAGGAAGCGATCCCCAGGGCATGGCAAATCTTCTCCGGACCAAGACGCAAGAGATTAGCCGATCCCGATGTGGCGCCCAGCGTGCCGAGAATCGCCGTGCTATGCCAGCCGCGGCGATAGTGCTCAAGCGAGACCAGGCTCGCGAGTTTACACTCCACCTCGACCCCGACGATATAGGCGCGCAGCGCGTCCATTCCCGATAGATTTCGCGCTTCGGCAAGGGCGAGAACCGCGGGGAGAACTGGCGCCGAAGGATGCATCGGCGTTAACGCGACGCCGCCGTCGTCAAAATCGAGAGCATGAGTCAGAGTCCCGTTCACCCAGGCGGCATCGGTCGCCTTCGTCTTTCCCCGTCCGTTCCAGAGCGAAGACTCTCCATCCGCGCTCCCCTCAATCACTTCTCCGAGAATCGTGGCTATGGAACCCTGCGAAGAGGCCAAGGCGACGCCGAGAGCGTCCACGATATGGCGCTTGGCTCTCCCGCACACCTCGGCTGGAATATTCTCGGCCTGCGTATGGGCGACAAATTCAGCAATGGCTTCGGTGGGTCCCATAGATTCTAACTTTCAAAATGTTTGACGGAACCAGTTCGAGATTTTTTCTCTCGCCAAGCATGTCCTGAGCGTAGCCGAAGGGATGCCAAGACGCAAAGTGACGCTCCGTGTCATTTCGACCGAGGGGAGAAATCTTTCTTAGATCCCTCGCATCCGCTCGGGATGACAGGCTTCGCCCCGTCACCTTGGCGCCTTTGCGTCTTTGCGAGAGATATTCCGAGACCGACCTCAATACAGAGTGCGGAAGAAACCGCTATCCTCCATCTCCTTGACGTACCGGTGATCGACAAACTCCGCTGGCTTTCGGCCTTTGGCACCGGGGTGGCGGGGAGCGATTTCGAGCAGAATGTTCTCTATCCCCTTTAGATCCACGTAGGGAATCCGCTCCAGAAACGGCGCGTAGGTGTCGTAGGTCTGCGCGAGTTTTTTGTAATCGGAGGTCCGCGTGTACTTCTCCAGAACTTTGATGCTGAAATCACGCTGGGTGCGGTAGATTTTGATTCCTTCCGCAAAGCCTCGCATAACTCCTCGTAGAACTGCATCCCTTTGCTTCATCGTCGCTCTTCGAGCAATCAAAGGGGCATGGGGAAAAAGGAGATCGCGGCCAAAGTCCACCAAGACGTTAAAACCCAACTCCATTAAATCAAGATTCAGCGGCGACGAGACGAAGCCGGCGCTGACAACTTTAGTCTTCAGGCCGGCCGCGATCTCAGGGATGCCGCCCAATTGAATGATAGATACATCGCGATCAGGCTGGAGCTTGAACTGCCGAAGGGCGATGCGGCTAAGAAGGTCCGTCGCCGATCCGAAACGGGTGATCCCCACGCGGCCCCCGCGGAGACTCTCCACGTTTTTCACTCCTGGTTGGCCCATCATGTAAAAGCCGACGGGCCGGTTTAAGGCGGTAGCCAGAACCACCACATCGGCGCCGCCCAGGTTCGCCTCGACGGCAGGGTTGGCGGCAACATGGGCGAGATCGATATCTCCCGAGACCAGCGTCTGGATCATCGTGGAAGCGCCACGAATGAAAATCAGCTCCACGGCGACACCGTTCTTCTCGAAGAGGCCTGCTTCCTTAGCGATCCAGGGCACAGCCAAAGCGCCGGAAGGAGAGACATAAGCCAAGCGGAGCTTTTGCGTTTGCGCCCCGGCGTCCCATACATCCAGAACCCCGAAGATAAAAAAGCTTACGAAAAGCATTCTCGATGTGAAAATCGTCGTTCTCATTCGAGCCCACTCTCCAGATCGCCAGTGTACTGTCTCACCCTATTTGCACTTTATCCAAGACGGCCTTGTCGTCATTCCCGCGCAAGCGGGAATCCAGCGGTCCTTCGAAGTCCTGGATTCCGGCTCGCGCTAGCTATCGCCAGCTTGGCCGGAATGACGTTTTTTGAATCACGTGACTTAAGAGACAGTTGATTAGTAATCTCGAGCATAAAGCACGCCATGCGCAGCGATTTGCCCCTTCCAAGCACCGTGTCGAGGAAGAAGTTCCACAAAGCATGGTGCTTCCCCTGTGCTCTATCCGAAGGCTTGGGATTACTCAAGATATGAGATGGAGAGGCGGTTTTTCCAGAATCTTAGAATTTTTCAATTCAAACCGTCTATATTTTGGAATCGCCGTCTCTGCTTCATATTCTCAGCAATGTCCATCCTTCAGAGATAATAGCATTTTCCCTCCTCCCAAAGCCGAAAAAGGTCATGGTCTGTTTCTTGCTGCCGTTTCCTTAGTTACACGCGTAAATTGAGAACCACAAAGAGCCTAGCGCGGCGAAGCCGCAACCAAAGGGGAAAAGAGATTTCACCACAGAGACACGGAGTTCGCAGAGTTCGGAGTATATCTTAATCAAACGACTCTTTACTCTGAGTCCTCGGCGCCTCTGCGGTGAGCCTTCCGAAAATTTGTGCAGGCGACGCAAATTCTCGTGGTAACAAGTCCAATCTCGTGGCGGCTACCGGCACTGCCCGCGCCTGCGGATTTGAGCAATCAAGGGGGGACGCACCGCGATGATCGAAACTGAAGTTTTGATTCTAGGAACCGGCAACGCCGCGCTCGTCGCTGCCCTGGCGGCTCGCGAGGAGGGTGCCGAGGTGACCATTTTAGAAAGGGCGCCGCGAGAAATGAGGGGTGGGAATTCCGCTTTTTCGGGCGGCATATTCCGCTGTGCCTTTCGCGACTTCGATGAGATTCGTCCGATCTTGACCGAATCGTCCACGCTGCCCTTCGCGAAATCCGAAGTGGAACCGTACAGCGCCGATGCCTTCCATAACGATCTGATGCGGGTGACCGAAGGGCTGGCCGACAGTAACCTCTCCCAATTCCTGGTGGAGAACTCACTGCCTACGGTATCGTGGATGGCCTCGATGGGGGTGACATGGGAGTTGCACGCGAACCACGCGGCGCAGCGGAACGGGAAATTCATCTGGCGTTCCGGCACCATCCCGATTGAGGCAAGAGGTGGAGGACGAGGTTTGGTGGACATGCTGTTCGCCAGCGTGGAGCGCCACAAGATTCCTGTCTTCTATCTGACCAGGGCCGTCGGTTTACTCACGGACCAGAGCGGCGCGGTGTGTGGCGTCGTGGCGCATACGGCCGAAGGCAAGAAGGAGTTCCATTGCAAAGCCTTGGTCCTTGCCTGCGGGGGCTTCGAGGCCGATCCGGAGATGCGGGCGCGTTATCTCGGGGCAGGCTGGGACTTGGTTAAGGTGCGCGGTACGCGCTTCAACACCGGCGACGGAATTCGCATGGCATTGGAAGCTGGAGCAACGCCTTACGGTCACTGGAGCGGTTGTCACGCCTCGGTCATCGACTCGGAGTCCCCTGACTTGGAAGCGGCCGCCACGGAAGTCAGTCGTTACTCTTATCCATACTGCGTCATGGTCAATCGAGAGGGCGACCGCTTTGTGGACGAAGGTGAAGACCTCCAGGTCTACACCTACGCCAAGACGGGCCGAAGGATTCTCGAGCAACCGGGGAGCATCGGCTACCAGATCTTCGACAAGAAGACTTTACCCCTGCTTCGGAGCGCTTATCAGAACGCCCGGCCGCTGGTAGCCCAAAGCATCGAGGAATTGGCCGACGGCCTGGCGATCGAGAGCGAAAAACTAAAGCTAAACCTCGAGGCATTCAATGGCGCCGTTCAAAGTGGCGAATTTGATTCTTCGCGGCGCGACGGGAAAGCCACCCGGGGCATCAAGCCGCCAAAATCGAACTGGGCTTCGCCTATTGATACTCCGCCCTTTTACGCTTATGGAGTAAATTGCGGAATCACGTTTACCTATGGGGGCTGCCGGATCGACGAGCAAGGCAGGGTCCGTACCGCCGAAGATCGTTTCATCCCGGGGCTATGGGCCGCGGGAGAGCTGACGGGCGGTTTTTTCTATCACAACTATCCCAGCGGGTCGGGCCTGATGCGGGGAGCGGTAACCGGGCGAGTGGCGGGGCAGTTCGCCGCAAAATACGTCAAGGGGCGCTGACGGGGAGGGCAAGCCAATGAAGCAGTTTGGAAAATTTTTGACTCTGGCTCTCTTGCTCGGGTGGCTTACGTTGGTGTCGAAAAGTCCGGTCCTATCCCAGGACGCGCGGCTGGGCCCCCTGATCGAAGGCGCCAAGAAGGAAGGCAAACTCCAGGTCTATGCCATCCTGGTAGTCTCAGATCATCTGCAGATTATCCAACGGTTCAAGGAAAAATATCCTTTCATCGACGTGAACCTGTGGCGCTCCACGGGTGAGAGTATCTACAATCGCGTGGTCACGGAGGCGAGAGGCAATGCGCATCTGGTGGACGTGATCGGCACCAGCGGATTTCAGATGTACCAGCTCGTGAAGCGGGGATTGATGCAGAAATACCTCTCTCCCGAGGCCGCATCTTACGAACCGGGCTTCACCGACCCCCAGGGTCATTGGACATCCTATTATGTGAACCCGCTGGTCATGGCCTACAACACCAAGATGGTCAGCGCCGCTGACGCGCCGAAGAATTACGAAGAGCTGCTCGATCCCAAGTGGAAAGGTCAGCTTGTCATGGAGGAAGACGAGATTGAGTGGTTTGCAACCCTGTCGCGCCACTGGGGAGAGGAAAAGACCAATCAGTACTTGCGCCGCCTGGCCGGCCAGAACTTTCATCTTCGCAGGGGGCATACACTGATGACAACCCTCGTGGCGGCCGGAGAATATCCCGGCGCGGTTCTTTTGTACGCTCCTCAGACGCAATATACCAAGTCCAAGGGTGCGCCCATCGAGTGGAATCCGCCCAACCCGACGGTTGTAAGCTTGAGCCTGATGGGGATCGCTGCGAAGGCGCCGCACCCCAATGCCGCCCGGTTGTACCTGGATCACATGCTGTCGGAAGAGATCCAGCGCGACTACATCTCGGGAAAATTTTTCAAGCTCTCGGCGCGAAACGGAGTATCCTCTCCTGTGCAGAAGCGGCTCAACCAGGTAAAATTGCTCCCAGTAGACATCATTTAAGCGGAACATCTGGAAAAGCACACGAAGACATACAGAGAAATATTACTTCCGAGTCGGTGATGAGGTTTGAATGGAATGGTTATCGGACTCGTTAAGATAAGGCGGATTCCATGAGTCAGTTGCCTCTTGAAGGGATCAAAGTGTTGGAGTTGGGCCACATCGTGGCGGGGCCGACGGCGGGCCTCATTTTGGCCGACTTGGGCGCCGATGTGATCAAAATCGAGGACCCGTCCCGGGGCGGGGATCAGTCGAGAAGTAATCCCACCGGACTCGCCACTTTTTATTTCCTCAACCGCAACAAGAGGAGCTTCGCGGTCAATCTGAAGGAACCGGAAGGTAAAGAGTTGTTCCTAAAATTCGCCGCCTCCGCAGACGTCGTCCTCGACAACTATGCCCCCGGTGTTCTGCAAAGGCTCGGCGTCGATTACGACAGCGTGTCCGAGATCAATCCGCGCATCATCCAATGCTCGATCAACGGATTTCTCAAGGGACCCTATGCCCGCCGGCCAGCCCTCGATGAAGTGGCGCAGATGATGGGAGGCATCGCCTTTATGACCGGGTTGAAAGACCAGCCCATGCGCATCGGCGCGTCGGTGACGGACATCAGCGTGGCCACTTACGCAGTCATTGGAATTCTCAGCGCGTTGTTTCAGCGCAACCAGACGGGCCGGGGGCAGCGTCTTACTTCCGGCCTTTTCGAAACCGTCGTGTTTTGGGTCGGACAGCATATGTCGAGCTTCGCCGTCGGCGGTGAACCCTCCGTCCCCATGCCCGTGCGCAGGATGGGAACTCGGTTTCGCTGGGGCGTTTTCGATCTGTTCCGCGCCGCCGATGGGAAACAGGTCTTTATCGGCATCACCAGCAACCGCCATTGGGAAACGTTTTGCCGCGAATTTGGCCAGAGCGAGCTTGGCGCGCATCCCAATCTTCAGAACAACGAGGCGCGCACTCGCGCCCGAGATTGGCTCATCCCGCGTGTCCAGGAAATTGCCGGAAGCTATGAGAGCAACGATCTCATGGGCAAATTGGAGAATGCCGAGGTGCCCTACGCGCCCGTTAACTCGCCTGCCGATCTCTACGAAGATCCCTATTTAATGGGGCATGAAAATCGCTTGCTCCCCGTTGAGGCGGGACAGAAAACCGTGCGGCTCCCTGCCCTGCCGTTTGAAAGCGAGGAATTTCAGTTTTCCGTACGAAGGCAACCGCCACGTCTGGGCGAGCATAGCCGCGAGATACTACAAGAGTTAGGACTGTCGGACGCCGACATCGATCGGTTGGCAAAAAATAATGTCGTGATGATGGCCTGACCAAAAAGGTAGGGGGCGGGTTTGAAACCCGCCCCTACAGGCGCTAGAGGAGAAGACAAAAGGTTTTTGGATATTCAGGCTTCTGTGTGGCGAAGCTGGCCAATGCTATTTCAGTGCAAGGACTCGGAAATTGCACCGCGGAGGCGCTGCCTGCCCGCCGCCAGGCAGGCGGGAGGTCGCGGAGAAGGGGGAGTAGAAATTAATCTCTGTGAACTCTGCGTCTCTGTGGTGAATAGTCTTTCACAGTAATCCCGGATGACCCAGGTTCTTAGGCACAAAGGCAAACCTATGGGCAAAACCATCGCGGAAAAAATCCTCTCGAAGAAATCGGTGGAACAGCGCGAGCTCAATGCCGGCGATTACGTCGGCGTTAAAATCGACGGCTTGCTGCTTCCCGCCGGGGTTTCGCAGGTCGATGCCAAAGCCGTCGAAGCCGGCTTGCCGGGCGGATTGCCGCGGCTCTGGGACACCGAGCGGGTGTACATGATGACCGATCATCACCAGCCGCCGACCACCGAGCTGCAAGCGCGCCGCAACAAACTCGCCAGAGATATGGCCGCGCGCCTGGGAGTCAAGTATTTTCACGACGCGGAACCCGGCGTGTGCCATCAGATGATGTGCGACTACGGCTACGTCCGACCGGGCGAGTTGATCGTCGGTCCCGATTCCCATTGCACGATGTACGGCGCGCTCAACGCCGCCGGCGCGGGCATCGCCGAGCCGGACGCGGCCTACGCCGCGGTTTTCGGCGAGTTGTGGTTCAGAGTTCCCGAGACGATCAAAGTGTCCATCGAGGGGCCCGTTCCCAAATCCCATCCGGTCGCTAAAGATCTGGTCTTGTTCCTCGCCGGCAAATACGGCGACGACATGGCCCAATACATGGCCATCGAATACACCGGAGCGGCGGCGCGGGAGATGGATCTATCAAGCCGCATGTGCCTCGCCGACCACGGCGTTGAGATCGGCGCCAAGTTCGCGCTCTTTGAAGCGGATGAAAAGACCTTTGCCTATCTGCGGCAGCGCACGGATAAACCCTTCGAGACGGTTTCTCCCGACCCCGACGCCCATTACTGTCGTGAGATCACGGTTGACCTGGAAGAGGTCGGCATACGGGTCGCCAAGCCTCATACCTTCGATAACGTGGCGCCGATCGAAGAGGTGGCGGGGAAGCGGATCGATCAAGCCCTGATCGGCTCCTGCGCCAACGGCCGGTTGGAAGATATTGAAGTAGCGACTAGAATCCTGCGCGGCAGAAAAGTCGCCAAAGGTGTCCGTCTAATTATTTCGCCGGCCTCCTATATTGTTTACCGTCAGTGCCTGGAAGCAGGTCTGGTCGAGCCGCTGATCAGCGCCGGCGCTCAGTTTGTCGCACCGGGTTGCGGTGTGTGCACCGCCCGGCTCGGCTACATGGTCGACGGCGAAGTCAGCATCACTTGCGCGACGCGAAATTACCGCGGCCGCAAAGGCAGCCCCAATTCCGAAGTTTACCTCGCCGGGCCGGCGACCGTGGCGGCATCGGCGGTAGCGGGCGTGATCACGGACCCGCGGGAGATGTTAAATGCTCGATCTAAGTAATTTCGTCATCAGAGGCCGGGTGTGGAAATTCGGCGACAGCGTCGACACCAACATCATTGCGCCGCTCCACGTCATGCGCAAAGGAGAAATTGAGGAGATCGCCCAGCACACGATGGCGGCGGTCCGGCCTGAGTTCCCCACGCAGGTACGCTTCGGCGATATCATCGTGGCGGGGACCAATTTCGGCTGCGGTTCCCACCGCGAAGAGGCGAATCGAGTGCTGGAAAAAGTCGGGATCAAGGCGATCGTGGCGGAATCGGTGGCGCGAATATTTCTCCGCAACTCGATCAACCTGGCTTACCCGACGCTTGTGGCTCCGGGGGTTTCGTCTCTGGTGGAGGATCACGACGAATTGGAGATTGATTATCCCAAGGGAAAAATTCGTAATCTGCGCTCGGGCAACGAGATCCCACTGCCGAAGTATCCTCCGTCGATGGAACAGATCTTTGAAGCAGGAGGAATCCTGACCTTGCTTAAAGAGCGCTGCGTCAAGGAGGGGCTGGTGCAACGGTAAAGATCGGACCGGTGCCACGGATCGCTGCGCGGAGAAGCGGAATGGCTAACCAAGCATGTTTGAAATTCTCGGTTGAGTGTTACATTACAAAATCGGAAAAGAGATGACTCGCGCAAAGCATGCCCTGAGCTACGTCCAAGGGACGCCAAAACGCCACGTGACGTGCCCTCGGCCTGTCATCCCGAGCGAATGCGAGGGATCTAAGAAGGATTTCTCCCTTCGGTCGAAATGACACGGAGTGTTACTTTGCGCCTTGGCATCTTGGCGCGATAAATTTTTCTGGAGTCTTTCTGTTACGTTTCCAAGGTAAGTATCTAATATGAAGAAACTCA
>JAUYJC010000152.1 GCA_030688735.1 Deltaproteobacteria bacterium | reverse complement strand
AGGTCTACCCGGCGGCGGACAGTTAGAAGTACGCATGGAGATTTCGGCCAATCACCCCGATCCCGACATCCGCGGTGTCGCGCGGCGGGTGAAATTCTTCAACCTGGAGAGCTGGCATACGGAATGGACCCAGGTGGCGCAGAAGAACGAGGAGATGGCGTCTGGCTTCGAACGCGAGGAACGCAAGCTGACAGCCCATGAATTTTATCTGCGGGCGGCGGACTTTTACCGCCGCGCCGTTGTCTACATGCCCGACACCGACCCGCGCATGATGCCGACGTTTAAAAAGCTCGAAGAAAATTTCGACAAAGCCTGGAGCGTCGTTCCGCCGCCCTTCGAGCGCGTGCAAATCCCATACGAAGGCCACATGCTTCCCGCGCTCATCTGGCCCGGCCGCGGCAAAGCGGGGAGCCGTCTGCCGGTCGTCTACAATTACGGCGGGGCTGATGGAATCCTACTACGCGGCGAAGACGGCGGCGCCGGCCAATATGTGCGCCGGGGCATGTCGTTCATCGACGTGGACGGCCCAGGGCATGGCGGCACGCTGCGCCACCATAAACTCTACGCGCCGCCGGATTCAGAGAGAGTGGCGAAAGCGGTCATCGATTATCTCGTCACGCGCACCGACGTCGATCCGGAGCGTATCGGTCTGCATGGTTCCAGTCTGGGCGGCTACTCCGGCCCGCGCTGCGCCACCGGCGAGAAGCGCATCAAGGCGGTGGCGGTCTGGAGCGGAGCCTATAATCTCATCGACGACATTTTCGATTATTATCCGCCGATCCAAGATCGCTTGCGCTGGTTGATGGGGGCCAAGGACCTCAAAGAAGCCCGTGAGAAAATAAAAGAGTTCACGCTGATCGGCCGCGCCAAGCAGATCGAATGTCCCCTGCTTGTCGGCTACAGCCGCGACGACCGCGTCATGGACCCGCGCGGCGCGCTCAATCTCTACGAGAACGCGGTCAACTCCCCCGACCGCTCGATGGTCGACGGCGTCGGTCACGGCGAAAAACGCTTCGACCGCCGCACGTACATCGCCGATTGGTTCATGAAGCAGTTGAAGGCGGGGTAAGAGACGCGCATTCATGATCGGTGGGATCTAGAGGCAACAACACGAAGTCTGAGCCACCGAGGTGGTAGGAAATCAGTGAATGCGTATGCTGACCTGGACCGACTATTTCAAACATCGAGTGCGACTTAGAGGGTTTGATCTTGCCACGATAGAGCAGATTGTACAATTTTCAGAAGAACGGTACTTTGATACTGCCACGCAGCGCAGAGTGGTTGTCGGGCATCACGGAAGCCGGTTAGTTATGATACCCTATGAGCAAGCGGGAGAGTTAGTGACACCAGTTACCATCCATTCCACCACTCGGCAGCAGATCACGTTTCGGCTGCGGACAGGGAGGTTTAGGCCATGACAAAACCTAAGCTGCTGTACTTCGATCAAGAAGACATTCTGCATCTCGTGATTGCTGAGGAGGAAGAAGCCAACAGCATTGAGCTGAGCCCCAACATCACGGCAGAGCTGAATGAGAAGGGCGAGTTAATTGGAATCGAAATCTTGAATGCGAGTACGTTCGTGCGCGATGCGGTTATGGAAGGAGTTCAGGCGAAGGTGCTTCAGCTCACGTCTGCCGGAAAGTAGCCAAGGGCACTCCTCGCCTGACAAGCTCGGCGGCACTCGACTGCGGATTCCGGGATTCCGGACACGGATTCCGGGACACAATGCTAAATTCTTCTTGACGGCTTCGTAGTTAATCTAATACGCTTCAGCCGTGGCTCGGATTTTCAGACTCGCGGTGCCTGGTTATTCACGTCATGTAACGCAGAGGGGCGTACGCTCAATCCCCATCTTCAGCAGCGACAAGGATCGTAGTGCGTATGCCGACGCGAGGCATCTCAGCTTAGGAAAGCGAGGACCACGACCGAAGGGGCGTCCTGAAAATTAGTATTATGTCCCCGGAAATCTGTCCCCGGAAATCCGGAAATCGCAAATCCAATGAGAAGCCACCGAGCCACGTCGCACGCCAAGGACAAGTACTTCAAGGCCATCGAGCAGCACTGGGACGTCATTCGTCGCGGTTAATGGATCTACGAGGACAAGATGCCTGTCATGCTCCTCGATGTGACGGAGGGAATGATCTATGCGTATCCGTACAAGGATTTGAAAGCGCAACTGAGCGAAGGCGGGCAAGCGTCGCTTACGGAGCAGTACAATGAGGGGCTCCAAAAAAACCAGTTCGTGATCTTCGTACGCGACAATGAGGAAAAGAAACTCATGTCGTACTCCATGGATCGCCCTGTGGTGGACGGATCAGTTCCACTTGATTGCTATGAATTGACGCTCGCCATTGCGAATACAGATCCATGGTCCAGGCATCGCCTTGGGATCGGCAGTACGCGGCAGCAATACCGAATTCGCCGACCTGGTGGCGGCCGCAAGTTGACTGAGGCAAAAGATCCAACTGTCGTCACTGCATTGGAACGGATGCTCACGGACGAAGTTGCAGGTGATCCAATGACCGACCAGAAGTGGATCCGAAGCAGCCTGTCTCGGCTAAGCAAAAGGCTCGGAGACGAAGGACATCAAGCGAGCACAAGCACGGTAGCTCGCCTGCTCAGGAAGATGGGCTTCTCCCTGAAAGCCAACAAGAGGAAGCAGGGCCGCTTGGGATGCCCCGAAAGGGACGAACAGTTCAAGTACATCGCCTCCCAGAAAGAACGGTTCATCACGACCGGTTTGCCCGTCATCAGCATCGATACCAAGAAAACAGAATTGATTGGTGAGTTCATGAACAAAGGGCGAACGTGGCGCAGGCAAGCAGAAGAAGTCAACGAGCATGACTTCCCAGGGGCCGCCAAGTGCCGGGCCGTCCCCTTTGGTATCTACGACATTGCAAGGAACGAGGGCCATGTCTACGTAGGCGTGTCGAACAATACGCCGGCCTTTGCCGTTCACTCCATTGCGCGGTGGTGGCAGGATGACGGGCATCGCAGATATCCGAATGCAAGCTCGGTGCTCATCTTGGCAGATAGCGGAGGAAGTAATGGGTGCCGGGCACGGGCTTGGAAGCTCAGCCTCCAACAGAAGCTCTGCAACGAGTTCGGGCTGACGGTAACCGTGTGTCACTATCCAACGGGGTGTTCGAAGTGGAACCCTGTTGAGCATCGTCTCTTCAGCTTCATCAGCAGAAACTGGGAGGGAAAACCTCTTAAGACTCTGGAAATAATGTTGGGGTACATCCGGGGAACCACCACGGTAACGGGATTGAGCGTCAAGGCATTTCTAGACGAAGCGTATTATGGAAGGGGACAAAAGGTAACACGTGATGATATGGCGCGGCTCAATGTAGAGCCGCATACCGTTTGCCCAAAGTGGAACTACACGATGTATCCGGCTGCGAAGGAGGGAGGACATTCTTGAAGCCGGGGGCTGCCGACGGCAGCGGGTCCGCAACTGCGCAGGCCCCCCTGACGTTTGTTGGCCTCGACTTCGAGACTGCGGACCACGGCGCCGACAGCGCTTGCGCGGTCGGGCTGGTTCGCGTAGCGGGCGATAGGATCATAAACAGAGAGCACTATCTAATTCGGCCTGCCAGAAACTCTTTCTTCTTTACCCCCATACACGGCATTACGTGGGAACATGTTCGTGAAAAGCCGACGTTCGAAGAGTTGTGGCCGAAAATCCAGAACTTGCTCCTTGGCGCGGAGTTCATCGCTTCCCATAACGTTGGGTTTGACCGCCGGGTTCTTGAATCTTGCTGCCAAGCGGCGAAGATCCCTCGGCCTGAGATTCGCTTCGTCTGCACGGTGAAGCTCGCCAGGCGACTGTGGAATATTCGCCCCACCAGTCTTTCCAACGTTTGCAGGTACCTCGGGCTTCGGTTGGACCCTCACGAGGCCCTTTCCGATGCCGAAGCATGCGCAGGAATCGTCCTTGCTGCTCGCCGGGCTGGAGCTGCAATCTGAGCGAACGCCCGGATTCCCGGAACATAGTACTAAATTCTTCTTGACGGCTTCGCAGGTGATCTAATACGCTTCACCCATGACAAAAGATAGGCCCGCGCTTGAATCGCTCGAACAGACGGCTGAAGCAACAGCAGCGGGTCTGGCGCAGACTGCGGCGGGCGCGGCATTCCAACTGTTTCGCGAAAAACAATTCGGTCGGTTGGCAGGGTTCGAGCAGTTGAGTCAAGTCGAGCAGGACAGGATCTTCAATGAGCTGGTCGTTGCGTATGTCGTGCTGATCGTGCTTCTGCTCGAGGCCCCTGATCTCCGCGTCGCGCGAGAGTCCCGGGACTATCTCGCCGGTCTGAACAAGTCGATCTCGAAGGCATACATGAATCACCTAAAGACCTTGGGTGTCGAAGCGAACCATCTTCGAGACTGGGAAAAGCTCATAGCCATGCGCCACGAGGAATATGCACGCGACAGGCACGATGTGCGCGCGGCTGCGATGCAGCTTGAGTCGGCTGAGAAAAACTTGGATTTGGATGATCTTTCGAAGATCCAGTTGCTCGTGCCGGTTCAAGCCGTTGCCATTGGCTGCCACCACCATATCTGTCGCGGCAACACCGAGGGGCGGGATGACCTCTTCAAATTGACGCTGAGATCACTATCGAAGTTCTATGTCGAACTCAGAGTTCGGCTCGAGGGCGGCAAGATTACTCCTCTAACGCGGGCGCGCGCGGCCTTGAAGCGAGTGCTCCGCCGCATCGGTAGAAAAAACCGGCGCCCGCACTAGCGAGCGGGGAGGCGAACTGAGGCGCGCAGCGAACGCCCAATTCCCGTACCGGTGGCACTGATCGTTGGGCCTTCCTCGGCAGGAGTGATATAGTTTGGTCGTCGGTTTAATTTTCTCGCCGGGACTCGCATTGTTTAACAGACACGGGACCATCTATCTTTACCTCGCGGTCTCCTTTCTTGTCATCGGTTGCCGCTTTTCGCCCGCGCCGGAGCCTCCTTCCGACTATCTTGTCGTCGGCATCGAAAGCAATCCGCTTCAGCTCGATCCGCGCTACTCGACCGACGCCAACGGGGTTCGCATCGGCGGTTTGATCTACAACTCACTGCTGCGCGCCGACGAGCGCATGCGCCTGCAACCCGAGCTGGCTGAGCGCTGGACGGCGCCGAACGACCGCACCTACCTGTTCGAGCTTCGGCGCGGCGCAAAATTCCACGACGGCAACCCGCTGACGGCGGACGACGTGCGCTACACCTACGAGAGCATCCTGGACCCTAAGAGCCGTTCGCCGAAACGGGCTCTGCTAAAACCCCTTGACGGCATCGACGTGCTTGGACCTCATCGTGTGCGCTTTCGCTTGTCGGCGCCGCACGCGCCGTTTCTCGAACAATTTACCATCGGTATCGTGCCGGTGGGCTCGCCGGGAGCCGAGTCAAGCGCGAAGCCGCCGCCCGGCTCCGGCCCGTTCATGCTGGAATCCATCGACTCGGGTGAAAAGGTGACGCTCAAGGCCAATCCGGCCTACTGGGAAGGGAAGCCGTCGCTTACCGGCTTGGTGTTCAAGGTCGTGCCCGACGCGCTAGTTCGGGTGCTCGAATTCAAGAAGGGCGCCATCGGCTTCATGCAAAACGATATCGAGCCGGACGTGCTGCCCTGGCTGGAACGGAACACCCAGGCTTCCGTCGCCGCCCATCAGGGCACAACCTCTCAATACATTGGTATCAATCTGACTCATCCGATCTTGCGCCAGCGCAAGGTGCGGCAGGCCCTCGCGCTTGCCATCGACCGTGACAGCATCATTCGCCATGTCTTGAAAGACAACGTCACACCCGCCAGCGGCCTGCTCTCGCCGCTCAATTGGGCCTTCGACGAAACCGTGCCCCAGTGGCGTTACGATCCGCAAAAGGCCAAACGGCTATTGGACGAAGCCGGCTATCCCGATCCGGACGGCGACGGGCCGCGACCGCGCTTTCGCGTATCATATAAAACCACCAACATCGACCTGCGCCGCAGAATCGCCGAGGCGTTCAAGGAACAACTGGCGCAGGTCGGCATCGAGCTCGAAATCCGCAGCTATGAATGGGGCACTTTTTACAACGACGTAAAGAATGGCAACTTCCATCTCTTCTCCCTCTCATGGGTCGGCATCGTCGACCCGGACATCTATTTTCAGCTCTTCCACTCCGACAGTGTGCCGCCCAACGGCGACAACCGCGGACTCTACCGCAATCCCGAACTCGACCGTCTGCTGGAAGCCGGCCGGGCCACGGTCGATCCGACGCAGCGAAAAATCATCTACGGCCGGGTGCAAAATCTCCTCGCCGAGGATCTTCCCTACATCCCGCTCTGGTGGTGGAAGAACGTCGTCGTTCAGGCGCCCTATGTCCGAGGATTCGTCCCCTATCCCGACGGCGAATTCATATCATTCAAAAAGGTCTCGCTCGTCTCCGGCCCACCCACCCCGTGAAGCGTTATTTTTTTCAGCGCCTGCTGTTGCTCTTACCGACCCTGTTCGGCGCTTTGACGCTGGTTTTCTTCTTGATCCACCTGGTTCCCGGCGACCCCATCGAGGTCATGCTCGGCGAAACCGCAAGCGCCGCTGACAAGGAAGAGCTGCGCCGGAGCCTCGGCCTCGATCGTCCCCTGCTCGCTCAGTACCGGAGTTTTCTAGCGGGACTCGTGAGAGCGGACCTCGGACGTTCGCTCTCCGAGCAGGCGAGCGTTTCGGCCCTCATTCGAGCGCGCTTTCCGGCAACCTTCCAACTGACCTTCTGTGCCATGGCGGTGGCGTTGCTGCTGTCTTTTACCCTGTCCACTATGGCGGCGCGTCACAGAGCCTCCTTGATCGACCGCGCTGCCCTGCTGTTTTCACTCCTCGGCCTTTCTCTGCCCAATTTCTGGCTCGGCCCGATGCTCATGATCGTGTTTGCGATTCAACTCGGCTGGACGCCGGTCTCCGGCCGCGGCGGCCTCGGCCATCTGGTGCTGCCGTCGCTCACCCTCGGCCTCGGCATGGCGGCTATACTCACGCGGATTCTGCGCGCCGGTCTGCTGCAAGCGATCCGCGAAGATTTCGTGCGCACCGCCCGGGCCAAGGGCTTGAGTGAAACGCGCATCTGGTTAAAGCACACGCTGCGCAACGCCCTGCTGCCGGTGATCACGATTGTGAGCCTTCAGTTCGGCAGTCTGCTCGCGGGCTCCATCATCACCGAAACGGTCTTCAGTTGGCCCGGCATTGGCAGGTTGACCGTGCAGGCGATCCAGGCGCGGGATTATCCCCTGGTTCAAGGCTGCGTGCTGGTGATTGCGACAACCTATCTGCTGGTAAATTTTCTCAGCGATATTTTTTACCGGCTCGCCGACCCGAGAATCCACTATGGCAAGTAAGCGCGGTCTGTACGCAGGCATTCTAATTCTGTTTTTACTCGCGTCATCCGCGCTCTTCGCGCCGGCGCTGGCGCCCCACGATCCCACGCGCCAAAACCTCGGCCAAGATCTGCTGACCTTCACTCAGGGTCATCCCCTGGGGACGGACAAACTCGGGCGGGATATTTTGAGCCGGACGATCTATGGCAGCCGCGTCTCGCTGCTCGTCGGCGTTGCCACCGTCGCGCTGTCTCTTTCGATCGGCTTCGCCCTAGGGGCGCTGGCAGGCTATTTCGGCGGCTGGCTCGACCAACTGCTCATGCGCCTGGTCGATATTCTGCTCGCCTTTCCGGGGATTCTTCTCGCCATTGCTTTCACGGCTGTGCTCGGTCCGGGACTCGATCATGTCATCCTGGCCCTTTGCTTGATCGGCTGGACAGGCTACGCGCGCCTGGTGCGCGGCGAAATCCTGGCGCTGCGCGAACGCGAGTTCGTGCATGCCGCCCGGGCGCTCGGTTGCGCGCCCGGCAGGGTTATCCTCCGTCACCTATTGCCCAATCTGCTGCCGCCGCTCGTCATCCAGGCAACCTTCGGCCTGGCCGCCGCGATCGTCGCCGAGGGTAGCCTGAGTTTCTTGGGCCTCGGCGTGGAGCCACCGACACCTTCCTGGGGCTCCATGCTGAATGAAGGAAGACAATTCCTTCTCGTGGCGCCCCATCTGACGACCTATCCGGGGCTCGCCATCATGATCACCGTCATCGCGCTCAACCTTGTCGGCGACGCACTCCAGGATCGACTCGACACCCGACGGTGAAAACAGCCGTTCAAGTAGTTCCAATCGTTCAAACCGTTCAACCGCTTCGCTCCGTTCAAACGCCGCTGCGCGGCTCCGTTCAAGACGTCTTGAACGATTTGAACGTTTTGAACGGCTTGAATGACAATCTAAATTGCTGACATTGCCTATCGTGCGCTAGGATGGTAATTAAGCACAATCCAAGGAGGCTATCGGGATGAAACTCTACTCCTGCCACACTTGACCCTACGCGCATAGGACAAGGATTGTCCTCTCCGAAAAGAATATCCCGTACGATCTCATCGAGGTCGATCTCAAGAACAAGCCGGCAGATTTATTGAAGCAAAATCCCTACGGCAAGGTGCCCGTTCTGGTCGATGGTGACGGCGTCATCTACGAATCGGCAGTGATCAACGAGTATCTCGAGGAAAAATTTCCCCAGGTTCAATTGATGCCCGCCGACCTTCTTGAGCGGGCCAAGGTCAGGATCTGGATCGATTTCTTAAACACCCGGGTCCACCCCGCCGCGTCCGACATCGCCCATAACAGAGCGCCGGAAAAGGCCAGGGAGCGGATGAGACAACATCTGCTCGCTCTCGACAATGCGATGGCGGGCAAAGACTATCTCGTCGAACACTATTCGCTGGCCGATATCACGTTCATTCCCTTCTACACCAGGCGCGAGCGCTACGGCACCGTCATCGACGGCACTTACCCCAACCTGAAGCGCTGGGGCGAAGCGCTGTCCGCCCGCCCGCAAGTCGCGCCGACGCTGTAGGGGAAAAACACGCCGAGGGAAACGCCATGCAACCGTTACTCGTAAGCCCGCACGAAATCCGCGGCATCGTCACCATGGCCGAGGCCGTCGAAGCGGTACGTTTGGGATTTCGCGAATGGGGCGAGAACCCGCAGTTCAACGCGCCACGCCGGCGTATCCATATTCCCACCGGCGTGCGCGTGAGCGTGCACCAGGGCGGCGTGCCGGCGGCGAAAGCCACCGGGCTGATGACTCACTGTGAGTGGGTCAAACCGATGGCCGAAGAACAGGTCTATCCGCGCCTCAATCATCCGGTCATCGTGCTTTACGATTCCGCCGAGGGAGAACTCAAGGGCATCGTCATCGGCGAGATCACCTGCGCCGAACTCCCCGATAATATCGCCGTCACGGGACTGCGCACCGCGGCCACCAGCGCGGTCGGCACCGACCTGCTCGCCCGGCCCGACGCGTCGAGCATCGGCATCTTCGGCGCCGCCGGTCAGGCGAAAAACCATCTGCTGGCGATGATGCAGGTGCGCAAGCTCAAGAACGTTAAAGTCTACAGCCGCAATCCGGAGAACCGCAATCGATTCGCCGATGAGATGGCGCGCGTGACCAACCTCAACATCACGCCGGTCGCGACGCCCCAAGAGGCCGTGCGCGGGGTCGACATCGTGCTCACGGCGACCAACTCCAGCGTGCCGGTGTTCGACGGCAACTGGCTCGAACCTGGGCAGCATGTAACGACCATCGTCGGCAGCAACGTCGGCCTGGTCAAAGGCGGCTTCACCGCCGCCAAGCGGCGCGAGATCGACGACGCCACGCTCTCGCGCAGTCATGTCCACGGCATCGTGTCGATCCAGCAGGCGGTTCAGGACGAGCAGGCCGATATCTTCGACCCCGTAAACCGCGGTGTCATCAAATGGGAGCAACTGATCGAGATCGGCGCGATTCTCGCCGGCGACAACGACGGCCGCACCAAGGCCGAGCAGATCACGTTCTATAAGAACAACGCCGGACAGGGTGTCGCCGACGTCGCTCTCGGCGCCCTCGTGCTGGAAAGGGCGAAGCAGAAACAGTTAGGGCAGACGCTGGACGCATGAAGACTTTGGAGTGATGGAGTACTGGCGTGGTGGGTGGAAAGACCCAATACTCCATCGGTCCAGTACGCCATTACTCCAGTGCATTTATCCCATGATTCGCATCGCCATCGCGCAAGTCCGCTCATCGACGGAGAAAAGCGAGAACCTCAAGGCCGCACTCTTTTTGACTCAGGAGGCCCGTACCAAAGGCGCGCAAGTCATTGCGTTCCCGGAGTTCTTAATGGCGTTTACGCCGGCAAGCCAAACAGTCGAGGAACTGGCCGCCCTTGCCGAGTCCGGCGATGGTCTCTTCATTACGTCATTGCGCGACGCCGCCCAGACCGCCGGCATCAGCATCCTGACGACGATTTACGAGAGTAGCGCGCGGCCAGATCGCGTTTACGACACTGCCGTCTGGATCGACGACGAGGGCGGCGTTGCCGCGGTTTACCGCAAGCTCCACCTCTACGACGCCTTCGGTTTCAAGGAATCGGATAAATTTCTCGCCGGCGATGACATCGCGCCGCTGGTGACGAACGGAAACGCCCGCATCGGCATGATGATCTGCTACGATCTGCGCTTTCCCGAGATGGCGCGCATGTTGGCGCTGGCGGGAGCGAACGTGATGCTTGCACCTTCCGGCTGGGTTCAAGGCGATCTCAAGGTAGAGCACTGGCAAACCATGATCAAAGCCCGCGCGCTGGAAAACGGCTGCTACGTCATTGCGCCGAATCAGGTCGGCAATATTTACACCGGCCATAGCATGGCCGTCAATCCGCTCGGGCGCGTGCTTACCGACATGGGGGAGCGGGAAGGATTAGAGATCGTCGAGCTGGATTTAGCTCTTGTGGACGAGACTCGCCAGAAACTACCACTGCTCAAAAACCGGCGCGGCGATGTTTACGCGAGGTATGCGGCCACCACCAAAGAGTCGTGAGCGTGCAAGTTCGATCCTGGCGCAGATGCTCGCTCGTGCAGGAGACCCTGCTGATACGGCGCGGAGTTATGCCGCAAAAATACGATTCTTATACCAGCGTGGAAACCGCGCCACTCGCAGATGTGTTGCCCCGCGCAGCTGGGTCAGCCGTCGAGGCGAAGTCGTGGTTTGCCATCGCACCGACCACGACTAGAAAGAGCCCGAGACGATCCGATTCTCCGAAAAACAGTCCACGCAGATTGTGCCCCCGCTCGAGGCGCCCAGGTTGCGAATAAGTTTGACAAGACGTTATATCGACGATATAAAAACGATATGAAGACTCTAACAATTACCGACGCGAAGAAGAATCTTGGCCGTTGGCTAGCCGCGGCGGCGCGGGGCGAAGATATTGGCATCATCTGCGGCGCGGACGTCGTTGCCCTTCGCAAGGTTCGGGTGGAGTCGACCGACTACACCCAGAGGGAATACGGCGCCACGCCTGAACAAGCGGCTCGGTTGGACCAGGCCACCGATCAGCGTTACCGACATTTGAAACGGAACAAGAAGCTCGTGTCCGTAACCGCGCAACAACTCCGGGACATGCTTGAATAAGCTCCTTTCCATCGACCCCGCAGTCATGCGCCGCTTACGACAGCTCCCCAAGAATGAGAAGGTGGAATGTCTATTGGCGCTCTGCGATCTGGTCGATGGTTTTGGCCAGCCCCATGTGCACAGCGGCCTTGGCATCCGCAAGCTGGCTAACAAGCTTTTCGAGTGCCGCGGCAACCGCGATTTGCGTTTCGTCTTTCAAGATCGAGGCGACGAGCTTTTCGTTCCATTTCTCGGCAACCATGATGAGATCAAAGCATTGCTGCGACGGGAAACCTATCGCTAGTCATGTACCTCCGGGAGAGCCGGAGGCTTGCCGTTTGCTGGTCCCTCAAAGCGGCCCACTCGCAAATGGATTAAGAAAATTTGCCAACTCGAGTTCTTTTCTGCTCCAATCGGATGGCCTATTAAAAAAACTGTAGCAAAGGAGGGGACATGATCCTATCGAAAAACGCCGACGTCAAAGGGGTGATCGTTAAATCGATCGAAGGCAAGCCGATGTACGGCGGCGACCTGCTGGTGAAACCGCTCATCAAGGGGGATGAGATGACCTTCTTGGAAATTCACTACACTCCCGGCGTCGGCGCGCCGCTCCATGTGCACTCGCACGAGTCGCTGGCGTACGTGGTAAAAGGAAAAGTGAAAATGACCGTGGGCGGGGAAGAATACATCCTCGGTCCGGGCGATGTCTGCCGCCATCCGAAGGGAGTGCCGCATGGCGTCGAAGGAATCGAGGAATCGATCGTGGTGGAGATCAAGTCCCCCGCACCCGATATCGCGAGCTTTCTGGGAACGTGACCGAGCACAACTTACCGAAGAAGGAGAGCAACATCATGGCAGGGAAAGCAAAGTTTCTGATGATCGCCAGCATGGACGTCGCCCCGGAGCACGAAGCGGTTTTCAACGAAGTTTACGATAAAGAACATGTGCCGAACTTGAACAAAGTGCCGGGCGTCTTGGGGATCACCCGCTATAAGCGCGGAACTTTGACGATGAACATCGGCGGCGAGCGGAAAACCATCGAGATTCCCAATGAACCGGTCTATACCGCCATATACGAGTTGGAAAGCCCGGACGTGTTAACTAGCCCCGCGTGGGACAAGGCGATCGAAGACGGCCGCTGGCCGAGCCAGGTAAGACCCTACACCAAAAATCGCCGCCATGTGCTTCTAAAGATTATGGACTGAAAGGCCGGGCCTCAAAAATTGGGGATTTAAGGCTTCCGTGTCGCTAATCGCAGAGGCGCTGAGGGCGCGGAGTAAGAAGTTCTTGATTAAGAAATACCCCGAACTCTGCGAACTCTCTACTACTATAGTTCAAAATTTACGCCGCTTGCGCAAATGATCTGGAAGCTGAATGCACTCGGAGTCGGAAATTACTCCCGCCAAGGCGCAAAGTCGCCAAGTACGGAGGGAAAAGATAAAAATTCTTACGAATGATTTTCACCCGTATTCTCCGATCTTTGCGGCCTTGGCGTCTTTGCGGGAGATACTCCGAGATTCGGTTGCGGCTCTGCCGCGCTGGGTCTCTGTGTTCGATGCTATTTCGCCGTAAAGCCGGAAGATCCCAAAATTGTTTTTATTTCAGCTCCCACCGCCTCAGCTGCCGTTTCGCCGATATGCTGTTCGAAGAGCGGAAACAGTTCGCGCTCTTCTTTCCTGATATGCCGCTCCAAGAGATCGCCGAGATCGAAAACCAGCTTCGCCAAGCCGACCTCGCCCTCTAACTGCGGCATCGCGTCGCGGAGCTGCTGGTGATCCCGGATGAGCTGCTCGATGATCGCTTCGCTTTCCGGCACCAGGGCGCGCATTCGCGGGAACAAGACCTCCTCCTCGGCGCGAAAGTGAGCGACCAGATTGTTGGTGAAAAATTCGCCAAACTCAACAGCGCGCTCTTTCAATCCCTTCGCACCCATCGGCTTCAGCTGACCGAGCGCCTGCTTACGGCAGCGCAGCGCCAGAGCCAAACCATGATGATGATCGTGAGACAGTGAGATCAAGCTGGGATGACGCATGAAGGTCGGCTACCGCTTCAGATCACGCCCTTCTCTCGGTAAGAAGAAAGGGTTTGCCCATCGTAGCCCAGCGATGTCAGGATCTCTTCGGTGTGCTCACCCAGCATGGGCGGCGGCCGTTCGATGCGCGGCGGCGTCCGGCTCATATCGACGGCGTTGCCGACCAACTTCATTTTACCCATCTTCGGGTGCTCCACTTCAATGGGGAACCCATAGGTTTTCACCTGCGGATCGGTGAAAACCTCGTCAAGGGTGTTGATCGGCGCCGCGGGAACGTCTTTTTCCAACAAGCGGCGCAGCCAATCGTCCCGCCGTCCCTGGCGAAAAACCGGTTGCAGCTCCGCGACCAAGACGTCGTAATTGGCGATCCGTCCCTTGCGGTTATTGAAGCGCGGATCGGCGGACCATTCCGCTTTGCCGACAACCTCGAAAAGACCGTTCCAGAATTTCTCCGGCGAGGACATGTGGAGTACGAAGGGCAACCCGTCTTGGTCTTCGAAAGCGAAGACGCCCGCCGTGGTCGTGCGGTGCTTGCGCCGCGGCACCTGTCCGGTTTCGAAGTAGCGGGCTGCGTTCTCGCTGATGAACGAGACCGAAGCGCGCAGCAATGAAGTCTCGACATGCTGCCCTTCGCCGGTCAGCATCCGGTGCATCAACGCCGCCAGGACGCCATAGCACGCGTACATGCCGGTGAGATGGTCGGAGAACGAAACCCCCATGCCCTGCGGCTTGCCGGGATCGGTTAACAAACTCAAAAGGCCGCTTCTCGCCTGACCGACGGTATCGTAGCCGGGCATGTCGCGGTAGGGGCCTGTCGGCCCGAAACCCGAAATCGAGCAGTAGACGATCTTCGGGTTGACCGCCTTGACTTGCTCGTAGCCCAGCCCGCGCTTTTCCATCACGCCGGGCCGAAAGTTTTCGATCAGCGCGTCGGCGCCCGTAGCCAGCTTGAGTGCGACATCGCGCCCTTCCGCCGTGCGCAGATCGAGGGTAATACTCTTCTTGTTTCGGTTAAGACTGCAAAACGTCGCGGCATAATTGCGCTCCCCCCAGCCGCGAAATGGGTCGCCCTTCTTGGGCTCTTCGATCTTGATCACTTCCGCGCCCATATCCGCCAGGAGCTGAGACGCGAACGGCCCGGTCACGTAGCTCGCAGCTTCGACGATTTTGATTCCCGATAATGCTCCGCTCATTGGTTGATCCTATCTAAGCCGGCGGCAATCGTCGCCGGTCAATAATCGTGTATCATCTTTCCTAGCTTTGCGCGGCTTGTGAAGTCAAGAGCGCGAGACCGCAAGGTGATTACGAATGGAGCGTAACGTTTCTGGGAACCGTAAAGGTAAAGGTTGTGCCCTTGCCGTATTCGCTTTCGACCCGAATATCGCCGTGCATCAATTGGAGATATTTTTTCACGATGCTCAGGCCCAGGCCGACGCCGTCGTATTTGCCGTTGCCGCCGTCCCTGATTTGCTCGAACTCGTTGAAGATTCTATCGAGATGCTCGGTCCTGATTCCAATCCCCGTGTCGGATACGCTGAACTGAACACTATCTTCACCGGACAAATTGCGCACTCGCACTTCGACGCTTCCCTTTGAGGTAAACTTGAAGGCATTGCCGATCAGGTTCTGGAGAATCTCCTCTACCTTGATCGCGTCGGTTGTCAGCGGCGGAATGCTTTCCTCAATATCCCAGCGGACCTCGAGATGGTTATCGCGGTTGATCTGCTCCACGTGCGTACGCGCATTCGCGATAATTTCGTTCACCTCGACTTGGGAAACATCCAGAGCCATTTGTTTCGCTTCGTGACGCGAGATCGCTAGAATGTCGTTGATCATCTTCAAGAGGACATGTGCGTTGCGCGAAACCTTTCGCATCGCTTCTCTCTGGTCGTCATTGACGGCGCCGAAAACTCCATCGCGGGTTAAATCCGTATTGCCGATGATAATGTGCAGGGGGGTCCTCAGTTCATGGGACATGGCCGCGATGAACGATGATTTTGCGCGGCTCGCTTCCAACAACTCGCGATTCGCTTGCGCCAGTTCAGAGGTTTTCTCATTGACCTCGGCAAATAGCCGGGCGTTTTCCGCCGCCACGGCTATGTCCTGACCGATGGATTCGATGAGCTGTAGTTCCTCGGGTGTAAATTGACGGGGCCGGCGATCGGCGACGTGGAGGACTCCGATCATTTGCTTCTTCGTCTGAATCGGGAACGCCGCACCGCTGAGAAATCCGAGGGCACAAACGGTTCCGGCGCGCGACAAGCCGCGGTACACGGTGTCTCTCTGAATATCCTCAAAGACGATCCTTTGGCCGCTTTTCATGACCTGACCGCTGACGCCCGTATCGGCGTCGCGGGTCGCCATTTTGGCCGCCGCATGGGCATCGAGCCCATGGTAGGCGTTCAAGTGCAACTTGCCATCCGCCGGCTCCAGTTGGTAAATCCAGGTTGCGTCGAATCCAAGCGTCGCGGCGATCTTTTCGACAGCAGCCTTCAAAACTAAGCCAAGATCAAGGGACTGGCTCACCGCCGCACCCACGCTATTAAGCGCTTCGAGATGCCGCGACCGCGTTTGAACCTGGCCGAATAAATTTGCTTTTTCCACCGCCACGCCTAGCTGTTCGGTCATCGAAGTGAGCAGCCTGATTTCGTCCGCAGTCAATCGACGCGGTGCTTCAGCATTAAAGGTGATAGCGCCAAATACCCGCGATTGGGTCTTTATCGGAAACACCGCGAAGAAATGGCGCTTCGATATTTGGGTGGCCTTGGTTGTGCTGAGCGACGCATAACGCGGGTCCGTGTCGATATCATCGAAAATCAGGGGTTCGCCCGTTTCGCATACACGGCCTACCACCCCGTGACCGCGCTTGAACGCCCGGACGGCCCGCCAATACTCCGGATTGAGTTCAAAGGAGGCGCGCAAATCCAATCGGTCTCCGGAGTCATCGAAAAGAAAAATTCGCGTGGCTTCGAACTGAAAAGTCTCGGTGATTTTTGCAATGACCGCATCTAAAATCGTTTGCACGTCCAAGGACTCGTTCACCGCTGTGGTAACTTCATAAAGGGCGGCTATCTCCCGCGTCCGCTGTTCCACTTTGTCTTCCAGCGTGGCGTAGGAGGTTTGCAGAGCCCTGGTCATTTCATTGAATTCATGCGCCAAGGCCTCGATCTCGTCGCCTGTCTTGATGTCCGCTCTGCGGTCGAGATTGCCGTTGCGAATAGTTCGCGCCACCTCGCTGAGCATCAGAATGGGCCGCGTGATTTTTCGGCTCACCCAGGCGGCGGCCACGCCGCCAACCAAAAGCCCGATAACCAGGAGCCAGACCGCGTAATACTGCAATTTCTCGAGTTCGGCCAAGGCAACATTTGTCGGTTCTTCGACGACGACCGCCCATCCCATATCCTCAACCACAGCGTAGGTGCTTAATACCTCTATGCCGTTCAGACCCTTGCCGATCTTGCCGGGCATCGGGTCGGGGGAACGGTCGCGCAAAAAGGACCGGAGCTTCGGCAGGTCGTGCAAGTCCAAACCCCTAAGCACCAATGATGGGTCCTGATGCGCTATGAGCCTGGCCTGCTCATCGACCAGATAAGAGTAGCCACTGAGGCCGAACCGCCCCGCGTTGACGACCTGCCATAGAAACTTTAGGTTCGTTTTAGCGATCAAGACGCCGACCGTCATGCGCGGCGCGCTTTGCAGCGGCACGGCGATGGTCACGTAGGGCTCGGCCTGCGCGGTCGTGGTGACAGGACTGATGTAAATTTTGCCCTCCGTCGCCCTTTGAAACAGCGCCGAACCGCCCTGATCGCGCAAATCCTCGG